>SHYW01000002.1 GCA_009692615.1 Deltaproteobacteria bacterium
GTGCGGCCTCAACCACGGTGATCTCGCTGCGATATACTTGTTGAATTACGTCTAGTCGTTTCTCGTCTTTCATTGTCAGGGTTGTCATCCTTCCACCCTGACATAATTACGTTGCCGTTAACCCCTGACATAATCACTTTGCTACAACAGTTACAAAAAATTATTTCGCGCGTTAAAGAATCAGCCACAACACCAGCGGAATCGTCAGTAGCGAGAGAAACGTGCCGATGACGACGATGGAAGCGGCAAGCGCCGGATCCTGGCGGTATTTTTCGGTGAGGACGAAATTGATCACGGCGGCGGGGAGCGCGCCGTAGAGCAGCAAGACTTGGCGGTTGACGCCCTGGGCGCCGATCAAATAGACCGCGACATTGGCGGCGGCAAAGCCGCCGACCATGCGCACTAGCGCGCCGCCCAGCGCATGGCCCCATTGCAGCGATTCGACTTCATGGAGACGATAGCCGAGGCTGATCAGCATGAACGGAATCGTCGCTTGGCCGAGCAAGCCGATGGGCTGGAGCAAGATTTCCGGCAATTTGATTTGCAATAAATTAAACCCTAGCCCGGTGAGGGTCGCGTAGATCAGCGGCAGGCGAAAAATTTCCGTCCAGTTGCCGCGGCCGTTCAAAATATAAATTCCCAGCGAGTATTGGAGAAAGGTGATGATCACGAACAGCAGCGTCGCCCGCTGCATGCCGGCCGGGCCGAAGGCGAACAGCGCCAGCGGTATGCCCATGTTGCCGGCGTTCATGAACAACGCCGGCAGGGCGAAGCCGCGGGAACTGAATCGAAAGAGCAAAAAATAAATCCGGATCAGCAAGCCGACGCCGGCGAAGATCAGCAAAATGCCGCTCAACAGTACGCCAATGTCGCCGGCGTAGAGCGGTTTGCTCGCCAGCGAACTAAACACCAGCGACGGCGTGCCCAGGTAGACGATCAGCTCGGTAACGGAGGTTAGATTGATTTTTTTCCAATGGGCGAAAACGAAACCGGCGGCGATCAACAAAAAGACCTGCAGGACCGGAGAAAGGGGCTTTAAAATTTCCATGAAAAAAATATGCTGCTCAGAGCGTTGCTAACATAACCAAGCTCAGAGTTTCGCTGAACTCGATGGCGGCGCCAAAGTTGCTGTGGGTCAGAACCGCGTGGCGGCGATGCAATAGACTGCGGGCGAATAAGGCCAAGGCTGACAAGGTCAAGGCGAGCCACAGTCCTTTGCGTCCGACTAAGTAGACGGTCAGACCGAGGGTCGCCAGTGTCGTCACTACGAGATGCCAGAAGCGGACGTTTTCAGCAATGCGCCGGGGCGTTTCTGCGCAACGGTCATGGTAGCCATAGATAAAAATCACCAACGCCCAACGCGCCAGCGCCGGCGTCAGCAGCAAGCTCATGGTCAGTGTGTCATCCAAACTGTTGATCGCGCTGACTTTGAACAGAATGATAAAAATGATCGTTACCAAGCCAGCAATTTTTTCACCGGAGTTATCAGCGCGCGCGGGATTATTGACGAATGCTTCGACGGTCTGCTTGATGCCTTCGAGCGGTGCGCCGCCGGTGGCGATTAGTAATATCGCAACTAAAGAGACGCTAAGAATCTGCGCATCGATGTAGGTACTCAGTCCGTAGTTGAGTAGCGCCAAAATAAAACCGAGAGCGATGCCGACCATGGGGAAATACACCGCGCCGCTACCGATCGATGACGGCGTCGGCTGAATCACATTTATGCGGCCCCAAACCGTGAGATATTTGAACGCCGCGATCAGGCTTTGCATGCCACTCCTTTTCCCTTAGTAGTGGTGAGCTGTCAACCTTGGCGGAGCGATTTCAGCGAACTTTCACGGGGATTTGCTCCCGCCCCCAAAAATCATTTTTTTTGCATTAACTATCAACGGCTTAGCGGCACTCTTGAGCTTTACTTTTGGGGGCCATTCCGGTACTATTCAAAGCGGTTGTAAGTCTTCCTAAGTCCACAACTTTTCAAGCAAAATTTCCAACTCGGCGATGGGTGAAAATGGCTGATCCAAAAACTCCAGCGGAGATCGAATACGGCGCGGACAACATCAAGGTTTTAGAAGGCCTTGAAGCGGTGCGCAAACGGCCCGGCATGTATATCGGCGACACCAGCGAGCGCGGTTTGCATCATTTGGTTTATGAAGTCGTCGACAACTCCATCGATGAAGCTCTCGCCGGCCACTGCGACACCATCGAAGTCACCATTCATATCGATAACAGCGTCACCGTGGTCGACAATGGCCGCGGCATACCCGTCGATATGCATTCCACCGAAAAGATTTCCGCTGCCGAAGTGGTGCTCACCAAACTCCATGCCGGCGGTAAGTTCGACAAGAATTCGTACAAAGTTTCCGGCGGCTTGCATGGTGTCGGTATTTCCGTGGTCAACGCGTTGTCGGAAGCCTTGGAAATTGAAATCAAACGGGACGGCAAGGTTTATCAACAAAGTTATCGACGCGGCGATCCCCAAGCACCGCTCAAAGAAGTCGGCAAAACCAAAGAGCGTGGCACGCGAGTCACTTTCAAACCGGACAGTCAGATCTTCGAGGTCAGCGAGTTTAGCTTCGATATTCTCTCACAGCGCTTGCGCGAATTGGCGTTTCTCAACCGCGGCATCAGAATCACCATCGACGACGAACGGTCGCAGAAAAAACATGAATTCGTCTACAAGGGCGGTTTGCTTTCCTTCGTCGAGCATTTGAACCGCGCTAAGAGCGCGATCCACGCCAAAGTGGTTCATTTCGAAGGCGAGAAAGACGGCGTCGAAGTCGAAATCGCCATGCAGTGGAACGATGGTTACACGGAAAACGTTTTTTCGTTCTGCAACAACATCAACACCATCGAGGGCGGCACCCATCTAATCGGCTTTCGCTCGGCGCTGACCCGTTCGATCAACAGCTACGCGGTTAACAGCGGCCTGCTCAAAAAGGACGAGGAGAATCTCCAGGGCGACGACGTGCGCGAAGGATTGACCGCGGTGATCAGCGCTAAGGTTCCCGAGCCACAGTTCGAGGGGCAGACTAAAACCAAGCTCGGTAACAGCGAAGTGAAGGGCATCGTCGAAGCGCTGATCAATGAGAAGTTCGGCAGTTATCTCAGCGAGCATCCAGCCGACGCGAAAAAGATCGTCAACAAAGGCGTCGAAGCGGCAAGGGTGCGTGAAGCGACGCGCAAGGCCAAAGACTTAGCGCGGCGCAAGGGCGCGCTGGATTCCGGTTCGTTGCCGGGCAAGCTCGCCGATTGCCAAGAACGCGACCCGGCCTTGAGCGAACTCTATCTGGTCGAGGGCGATTCCGCCGGCGGTTCAGCGAAGCAGGGACGCGACCGGCGCAATCAAGCGATTCTCCCGCTCAAGGGTAAAATTTTGAACGTCGAGAAGGCGCGCTTCGACAAAATGCTCTCGTCCCAAGAAATTCGCCTGATGATCACCGCCTTGGGCACCAGCGTCAAAGAAGATTACGACCAAGCCAAACTGCGTTACCATTCGATCATCATCATGACCGACGCCGACGTCGACGGTTCGCATATCCGCACTTTGCTTCTGACTTTTTTCTATCGCCAGATGCCGCAGCTGGTCGAGAAAGGTTATCTGTTCATCGCCCAGCCGCCGCTCTATAAAATCAAAAAAGGTAAAACCGAGCGGTATCTCAAGGACGAGGCGATGCTCGAAGATCATCTGATCGAGCTCGGCACCGAAGGTGTGCGCGTGCGCGGCGGGCAAGCCGGCAATGGCAATAACGGCCTCACCGGTCAACCGTTGCAAGCCTACGTGAAAAGAGTTGCCCGCTGGGAAAAGTTGCTAATCTCCATTGGCCGTAAGCGAAAAAACCGCACTGTAGTTGAAGCGCTGCTGTTCGAAGATGGTTTCGGCGAGGAGACATTAAGAGACCGAGCGGCGCTGCAAAATTTAGAGAGCCGTTTGGCCGCCTACGTAGCTTTGACCGCGCCCGAGCAGGCGCCGCTGTCCTGTGCTCTCGACGAAGACCCCGAGCATAACTGTTTCAAGCTGGTGGTCACCACGCGCAGCAACGGTACCGGCTATCAAACTGTCATCGATCGCGAATTTATCACCGGCGCGGAATTCAAAGAGATCAAAAAACTGTTCGAAGAGTTGTCCGTCATTGGCGTCACGCCCTACGCCATCGAAGATGGCGACAGCAAGACGCAGCTCAAATCCTTTGGCGAGATTCTCGCCTACGTCAAGGAAGGCGGCAAGCGCGGGCAGTATATCCAGCGCTACAAAGGATTGGGCGAGATGAACCCCGAACAACTCTGGGAGACCACGATGAATCCCGAGACCCGGGTGCTCTTGCAGGTGCGCGTCGAGGATGCGGTGGAGGCTGATTTGATTTTTTCGACCTTGATGGGCGACGAAGTCGAGCCGCGCCGTAAGTTCATCGAAGATAACGCCCTGACGGTGAAAAACTTAGACGTCTAGTGCATCGGCAGAATTTTTAAACGCTGCTCCGAGAAACCCATCACGCAGTTAAGTTAGCGAGCATTCATGGAAGCGACTATCAGACCGCAAAAGGTTCCGGTTTACATCGAAGAAGAGATGCGCGAGTCGTTCATGGCCTACGCCATGAGTGTCATCATCAGCCGGGCGTTGCCCGATGTGCGCGATGGACTGAAGCCGGTGCATCGGCGCGTGCTATACGCCATGTACGATGCCAGCAACACTTCGGATAAGCCCTACAAGAAGTCCGCCCGTCTGGTCGGCGACATCATGGGTAAGTATCATCCCCATGGCGACACGGCGATCTACGACACGATCGTGCGCATGGCCCAGGACTTCAACCTGCGCTACCCGCTGGTCGACGGCCAGGGAAATTTTGGCTCCATCGACGGCGATAATCCCGCCGCCATGCGTTACACGGAAATTCGCATGACCCTGTTGGCCGAGGAGATGCTCGCCGACATTGAAAAAGACACCGTCGACTTCGTCGCCAATTACGACGATTCGCTCAGGGAGCCGTCGGTGCTGCCGTCGCGCATTCCCAATTTGCTGATCAACGGCTCCGCCGGTATCGCCGTCGGCATGGCGACCAACATTCCGCCGCACAATTTAAGCGAAGTGATCGATGCCTTGGTGGCGCTGGTGGACAATCCCGACATGACGATCAAGCAGTTGATGCGCCATATCCCCGGTCCGGACTTTCCCACCGCCGGTTTCATTCATGGCCGCGAACCGATCATCCGCGCCTACCATGAAGGCAAGGGCATCATTCAGATGCGCGGCAAGGCGTTTACCGAAACCGTCAAGCGCACCGGCAAAGAGCAGATCATCATCAGCGAAATTCCTTATCAGGTGAACAAGAAGCGGCTGATCGAACAGATCGCCGAGCTGGTCAACGACAAAAAAATCGAAGGCATCGGCGATCTGCGCGACGAATCGGACCGCGACGGCATGCGCATCGTCATCGAGCTCAAGCGCGACGCCATCGCCGAGATCGTTTTGAACCAGCTGCACAAACATACCGCGCTGCAAGAATCCTTCGGCATGAACATGCTCGCCATCGTCGACGGCAAGCCCAAGCTGCTGACGCTCAAAGAAGCGCTCAAGTGTTTTCTCAACCACCGCCGGGAAGTGGTCACTCGGCGCACCGCCTACGAACTGCGCAAGGCCGAAGAGCGGCTGCATATTTTGGAAGGCTTTCGCATCGCGCTCGACAACCTCGACGCGGTGATCGCGTTGATCCGCAATTCCGCCGACGGTAAAGCCGCCAAAGACGGCTTGATGAGCACCTTCGCGCTGAGCGACTTGCAGGCCCAGGCGATTCTCGATTTGCGATTGCAGCGCTTGACCGGCTTAGAGCGCGACAAGATCATGGAAGAGCACCGCGAGACTGTCGACCTGATCGCCAAGCTCAGGGCGATTCTCGCCGACGAGAACGAGATCTACCGCATCATCGTCGGCGAGCTCAAAGAGATCAAGAAGCAGTATGGCGACGAGCGGCGCACTCAGATCGTCGATCACTCCGATGATATTTCGATCGAAGACATGATCGTCGACGAAGATATGGCGGTGACGATTTCCCACGAAGGCTATATCAAGCGCAATGCCGTGACGCTTTATCGCGCCCAGCGGCGCGGCGGTAAGGGCAAGATCGGCACCACCACCAAGGAAGAGGACTTCGTCGAATATTTGTTTATCGCCTCGATGCATTCCTACATTCTGTTTTTCACCACTGTCGGCAAAGTGTACTGGCTCAAGGTCCACGAGTTGCCCCAGGCGAGCCGGGCGGCGCGGGGTAAGCCGATTATCAATCTGCTCAATCTCGAAGCCGGCGAAAAGGTTTCGGCGTTTCTCACCGTGCGCGAATTCCAAGAAGGGCGCAACATCGTTTTCGCGACCAAAAAAGGCTTGATCAAGAAAACCGAGTTGATGGCCTACGCCAATCCGCGCGCCAATGGCATCCGCGCCATCGGCATCGAGGATGGTGACGAAGTGATCGCGGTGCGGCTCACCGATGGCCAGCAGGAAATTATTCTCTCGACTGCTGCCGGCCAGTCGATTCGTTTCAAAGAAGAGCAAGTGCGCTCCACCGGGCGTGGCACCTTCGGTGTTGTCGGTATGCGTCTTGACCCCGACGACCACGTCGTCAGCATGGAAATTTTGACCTTCGGTTTCGATGTCCTGTCGGTGGCCGATGGCGGGTACGGCAAGCGTACCGAGATGACCGAGTACCGGCTCCAGTCGCGCGGCGGCAAGGGCATCATCACCATGAAGACGACGGACAAGACCGGTCCGGTGATCGGCGTGCAACAGGTAACCACCGAAGACCAGCTCATGTTGATCACCAATATCGGTAAGATCATTCGCCTGCGCGTCAAGGACATCCGAGTCATCGGCCGCAACACTCAAGGCGTGCGTTTGATCGAACTCGAAGAGGGCGAGCGAGTGGTCTCGCTGGCGCGCTTGGCCGAAAAAGAAGAAGAGGAAGACGAAGCCGGTCCGGTTGACACTGAGCAATAGCCGGCGTTGGTGTTGGCAGTTGCGCGCGCCATGATCTGGACGATTTTCTAAAATCAGTATGGCTAGGGAGATTGGAGTCGTCGGCGCCGGCGGGTGGGGCACGGCGCTGGCCAAAGTGTTGGCGGACAAGGATGACCGGGTCGCGCTTTGGTGCCACGGCTCTGAATGCTTTCGCGATATTGCCGAACGGCGTGAAAATCGTCTCTATCTGCCTGGCATCGAGCTTCCCGCCAATGTGACGCCGACCCAGTCGTTGGCCGCCGCGGTTACCGCCAAAGAGTTAGTGATTTGCGCCGTGCCGTCCCACGCGGTGCGTGAAGTTTTTACCGCCGCGGCAGTGCAAATCGCGCCCGAGACGATATTGCTTTGCGGCACCAAGGGATTGGAAGAAGGAACGCTGGGCACCATGGGCGAGCTGTTCGGCTCGATTTTCGGCCCGGATAACCGCAACCGGCAGGCTTTTCTTTCCGGGCCGACCTTCGCCATCGAGGTGTCGCGCGGCCTGCCGGCGGCGGTGACTGCTGCCGCTTACTTCGAGTCGGTGGCGAAGACCGTGCAGGAAATCTTAAATACGCCGAGCTTGCGAGTTTATACTTCGACGGACGTGGTCGGCGTGCAGATCGGCGGGGTGGTAAAAAATATTATCGCCATCGCCGCCGGCATCAGCGATGGTCTGGGGTTGGGGCAAAATGCGCGGGCGGCGTTAATTACCCGCGGCTTGGCCGAGATGACGCGTTTAGCCACCCGTATGGGTGCGGAGTCGATGACCCTTGCCGGTTTGCCGGGTTTGGGCGACCTGATTCTTACCTGTGCCGGCGACTTGAGCCGTAATCGTGGTGTCGGCTTGCAGATCGCAGCCGGCAAAAGTTTGGCCGAGATCACCGCCTCCACCCGGAGCGTGGCGGAAGGCGTGCGCAATACCCGATCGCTGTTCTTATTGGCAGAGAGCTTAGGCGTGGAGATGCCGATCGTCGAACAGATGCACGCGGTGCTTTATGGAGCCAAGGCGCCGGCAGCGGCGGTGCGCGATCTCATGCAGCGTTCGTTGAAATCTGAGGCGGGCTAATATCGCCGGCAAAATTGACTTCGGCGAGCCGGTATGGTTCAAATAGCGACTTGGCCGCGCTGGCGGCCCGAGGGAGTATCATTTCTATGAAACGCACTTATCAACCGAGTAACATAAAGAGAAAGCGCTCCCATGGTTTTCTCGCCCGCATGGAAACCCCCGGCGGCCGCAATGTGATCCGGCGGCGGCGCGCCAAGGGGCGGAAAAAGCTCACGGTCAGCGTGCCGCCCAAACGGATACGCACCTAAGCCCGGCCCATGTCCTTGAGCGGCAGTGAGCGGTTTCCCAAAACGGCCCGCCTACGAAAACGGCCACAGTTTTTGCAACTGTCACGCACCGGCAGCAAGTTTCAATCGGTTAATTTTGTCGTGATCAGCAGGGTCAATGACGGTGCCGAAAGCCGCTTGGGGATCACCGTGAGCGGCAAGGTCGGCAATTCCGTCGTGCGCAATCGGATCAAGCGTCAGGTGCGGGAGTTTTTTCGCCGCCGCCGCGGTTCATTGCCGCTAGCAGCGGACTACCTCGTCATCGCTCGCAACGGCGCCGCGACTCTGGCCAACCATCTGATCGCCGGCGAACTGGAGCGGGCTTTTTCAAATCAACGAAGCCGGCGTAAAGCGTGAAGCGTATCAAGCAAATAACAGGAAACCTGCTCGGTCTGCTGCTGCGTGGCTATCGCCAAGGAGTATCGCCGTGGCTGCCTGCCGCCTGCCGCTTTTACCCTAGTTGTTCGGCGTATAGCGAAACTGCCATTCAAAAATACGGAGTCCTTAAAGGAATTTTTTTCGGCTTGTTGCGTATCGCGCGCTGCCATCCCGGCAGTGACGGCGGTTACGATCCGGTGAAATAAATTTGATCCATGGATAAACGCGCGCTCATTGGCATCGCTCTATCGGTAATGGTGTTGGTCGGTTACCAGGAGTTCATTAGTTATTATTATGGCCCGCCGCCGGTCGCCGAACCGGCGCCGACCGCCGCCAAAAGCGCGGAGCCCACGGCTGCGCCAGCACCGGCCGCGGCCGCAGTCGCCCCAGCGGCGGTTGCGCCAGCCCAGGTGCCTGCCGGTCAGCCGGCCAAAGAGATCACCGTCGAGACCGACAATTATACTGCGGTGTTCACCAGCCATGGCGCGCGGCTCAAGAGTTTTAAGTTCAAAAAATATCGCAGCACGTCGGACCTCAAGAGCCCGCCGTTTGAAATCATCACGGCCGGCGTGCCGTTGCCTTTGGGTGTCGGCTTGGCCGCGGCCGACGACGGGGCGATCAATTATTCGGTTCAAGGCGCCGATCTAAATTTATCCGGCGATGCCAAAGGCACCGTGATATTTTCCGGCCAGAGTGCCAACGGCACGGTAGTTACCAAAACCCTGAGCTTTTCCGGCGCCAAGTATGCCATCGGTCTCGAGGTCGCAGTCAAAGGGGCTGAAGGCGCGGCCATGGCGCCGGAAGTGTTGCTGACCGATAGAAGCGATCACAGCGTGGTCAATCATGATGCGCCGTTTGAGGGTTTCATCGCCCTGGTCGATAACAAGATCAAGCGCGAAACCGCTGCCGATGCGCTCAAGGGGCACGAGTTCAGCGGCGATGTCTCCTGGGCCGGCTTCGGGCACACTTATTTTTTCTTCGCTTTGCTGCCGGAGAATGGCGCCCAGCATAAATTTTCCGTACGCCAAACCGGCGCGGCGCTGACGGCGTCGGTGGGCGGACCGGCGACCAGCGGCCGCTACACATTATTTATCGGCCCGAAGGATTTCGACCTGCTCGAATCCATGGGCAAAGGTTTCGAGCGTGCCATCGACTTCGGCTACTTCGGTTTTGTCTCCAAGCCGCTGCTTAATATCCTCCATTTCTTCCATCGCTTCACCGCGAGCTACGGCGTCGATATCATCATTCTGACGATCCTGATCAAGCTTCTAATGTGGCCGCTCACCCACAAGAGCATGGCGTCGATGAAGTCGATGCAAAAGTTGGCGCCGCAAATGGAAAAGCTCAAGGAAAAATTCGCCAACGACAAAGAACAGCTCAACCGTGAAATCATGGAGCTCTACAAGCGCAACGGCGTCAACCCGCTGGGCGGCTGCTTGCCCATGGTGTTGCAGCTGCCGGTGTTTTACGGGCTCTACAGCGTGCTCGGCACGCCCATCGAACTGCGCCATGCGCCGTTTCTATGGATTCAGGACCTGGCCCGGCCGGATTGGGAATCGTTGCCGTTCATTTTCAATGACTGGCATCTCGGTGTGCCGATTCTGACGATTCTCATGGGCGCGAGCATGTTTTTGCAGCAGTGGATGACGCCGACGGCGGGGGATCCCAATCAGCGCAAGATGATGATGCTGATGCCCCTGATGTTTACTTTCATGTTCGTGTCGTTTCCCGCCGGTCTGACGGTTTACTGGCTGGTCAACAATGTCCTCAGCATCGTCCAACAGTATTGGATCAACCGTAGGTAAAGCTAGGCGATTTTGAGAAAGGTTTAAGTCATGGATTTTGTCGAAAGCGAAGGCGATAGCATCGACGCCGCCATCGAAAACGCGCTCCAGCAGCTCGGTGTCCAACGCGACAAAGTGACCGTCGATATTATCAGCGAAGGACGCAAAGGGATTTTCGGCTTCGGCGCGCAAAAGGCCAAAGTGCGGGCCGAGCTGAGAACTAAAAGCGTTGCGCCCAAAGCGCCGGCGGTGCCGGCATTGGAGCGGCGCCGGGAAGAAGAATTACCGCAAGCTGTGTTAGCGGAACCGGCCGCGCCCGTCGATCAATCGGCGGCGATTGAGAAAACCCGCGCCGTGCTGTGCGAAATTCTCAAGCGCATGGGGATCGCCGCCACGGTGGAACAAAAGAGCGCCGCCAATGGCGCCGAGATTATCCTCGAAATCAAAACCGAGGAGAGCGGTCTTTTGATCGGCCGCAAAGGTCAGACGTTGGAAGCTCTGCAGTATCTAGTCGAGCGCATCGCCGGCGAGCGCCAGAGCGGCGAAGGCGCGCAGATTATCATCGATATCGAAAACTACCGTGAGCGGCGCCGCCGTTCTCTCGAAGACATGGCGTTGCGGCTGGGAGAAAAAGCTAAGCGGCAGCGTAAGACCGTCACCGTCGATGCCCTGGACGCCGCCGACCGGCGCGTGGTTCATGCGGCGCTGCAAGACGATCCCTGGTTGACCACCCGCAGCCTCGGCCAAGGTCCGTATCGACGCTTGTTGATCATTCCCGAAGGGGATCGAAAGATCAAAAACCAAGCCGCGCCGGGCGCTCAAGAGCCCCGTGACGGGCGGCCGCAAAGAGAAGCTCCTAAGGCCGCGGCACCGCAGGAACCGGACGAAGAGAGCTGAGCGGCGCGCCGAAATTACTAATCGACGTTGACAGCGGCGCGATTGACCCCAGCAGGTCGCTTCTCTATAGTCATGCCATGATTGAACGCCGAAAAACCCGACCGTTACAGATTGGCAAGCTCACCGTGGGCGGCGACGCGCCGATCACCGTGCAGTCGATGACCAAGACCGACACCCGCGATGTGCGCGCCACGGTGCAGCAGATCTGGTCCTTGGAAGCCGCCGGCTGCGACATCATTCGCTGCGCCGTGCCGGTACGCGAAGCGGCCGAGCAACTGGGCGAGATTAAAAACCGCATCCGCATTCCGCTGGTCGCCGACATCCATTTCAATTACAAATTAGCTTTGATCGCCATCGAGCAAGGGGTCGACGGCTTGCGTCTCAACCCCGGCAACATCGGCGCGCGCAAGTATGTCGAAGAGGTGGTGAAGGCGGCGTCGGAAAGAAAAATTCCTATCCGCATCGGCGTCAACGCCGGCTCGCTGGAAAAAGATCTGCTGCAAAAGTACAACGGCCCGTCGGTCCAGGGCATGGTCGAAAGCGGCCTGCGCCACATTCATATCCTTGAAGACGTCGGCTACCGCGAAATTAAAATTTCACTCAAGGCCTCCGATCCGTTGATGATGATCGAAGCCTATCGCGCGCTCGCCGATCAGGTCGATTATCCGTTTCATCTCGGCGTCACCGAAGCGGGCACGCCGACGGTGGGCACGATCAAATCGGCTGTCGGTTTGGGCACCTTGCTCGCCGAAGGCATCGGCGACACGATCCGGGTTTCGCTGGCCGCCGATCCGGTGGAAGAAGTGCGTGTCGGGCGGGAAATTCTCAAGGCGCTGGGTCTCAAGAAAGATGGTCTGACCTTCGTCGCTTGTCCGTCCTGCGGCCGGGCCGATGTCGATCTGGTCGGCCTGGCGAAAAAAGTCGAAGAACGCATGTTGCCCTACAGCAATTTGAATCTCCACGTCGCGGTGATGGGCTGCGAAGTCAACGGTCCGGGCGAAGCGCGCGCCGCCGATCTCGGCGTCGCCGGCGGCAAAGGCATCGGCCTGATCTTCAAGCGCGGCGAAGTGATTCGCAAAGTTCCCGAAGCTGAAATCGTCGACGCGCTGATGCAAGAAGTGGAAAAGTTCGCCGCCGAAAAAGCCGCCGAACAAAGCGCCGCCGCGGATGCGTGATTTCGTCTCTCTCGGTTTGACTAACCGGCAAATGAGAAAACAGTTTCCACCACGAAGGACACGAAGAGCACGAAGGTCGGAGCATTAATTATTTGAACCCTTCGTGTCCTTTGTGCCTTCGTGGTGAGGTCGGGTAATACGAACCATTTATGCGTTGGAGCAAAACTCTCATACCGACATTGAAAGAAGTGCCGGCGGACGCGGAAGTCATCAGCCATAAACTGCTGGTGCGTGCCGGTTATATTCGCCAAATCAGCCGGGGCATTTATGATTATTTCCCGCTGGCGCTAAAAGTCATCCGCAAGATCGAAAACATCGTGCGTCAGGAAATGGACCGCGCCGGCGCGCAGGAACTGCTCATGCCGATCTCTTCTCCCGCCGAGCTTTGGCAGGAGAGCGGCCGCTGGGAATATTACGGTAAAGAACTTTTGCGCTTCAAAGATCGCCACGAACGAGATTTTTGCCTCGGTCCGACCCATGAAGAAATTATCACCGATTTAGTGCGCCGCTCGGTGCGTTCCTACCGCGAGCTGCCGATGAATCTGTATCAGATTCAAACCAAATTTCGCGATGAGGTACGGCCGCGCTTTGGCTTGATGCGCGGCCGAGAATTCATCATGAAGGACGCTTACAGTTTTCACACCGACATCGACGACTGCCGGCGCGAGTATGAAAACATGTATCAAACCTACAAGCGCATCTTCACGCGCTGCGGTTTGAGCTTTCGTCCGGTGGAGGCCGACACTGGCGCCATCGGCGGCAGCCTATCCCATGAATTCCAAGTGCTCGCCGAGTCCGGTGAAGACGCGATCGTCAGTTGCAACAGTTGCGATTACGCGGCCAACGTTGAGAAAGCCGAGATCAAAGCGGGTCAGCCGGCAGGACGTACCGTCGGTGAGGAAGCGCCGCCGTTGGAAAAAGTTTCGACGCCGGGGAAAAAGACTGTTCCCGACGTAGCGGGCTTTCTAAAATTATCCGCTGAGCGTTTCATCAAGACGTTGGTCTACAAAACCGACGGCGATGAACTCATCGCGGCGCTGGTGCGCGGCGATCATGAAATCAATGAACTCAAGCTGCGCACGGTGCTTGGCTGCCGCGAAGTGGCTCTGGCCGATGAGACCGCCGTGGCTACTGCTACCGGTGTGGTGCCAGGCTATTTAGGTCCCATCGGTTTGAAACTGCGTGTGCTCGCCGATTTGAGCGTGCAAGGGATGCGCGGCGCGGTGACCGGCGCCAATGAAGCTAACGCGCATTATGTCCAAGTCGATCAAGAGCGCGACTTTACGCCGTCGGCATTCGCCGATTTGCGTTTGGCCACCGCCGGCGATCCCTGTCCGCGCTGCGCGGGTGGCAAGTTGGAAGCCCACCGCGGCATCGAAGTGGGCCAGGTTTTTTATCTCGGCACCAAATACAGCGAGAAGATGAGCGCGACGTTTCTCGACGCCGAAGGTCAGGCGCGGCCCATCGAGATGGGCTGCTACGGCATCGGCATCAGCCGCATGGTGGCGGCGGCGATCGAACAAAATCACGACGCTAACGGCATCATCTGGCCGTTTTCCATCGCGCCGTTTCAAGTTTTGGTTTTGCCGATCAATTACCTGGAAGAAAAGTTGCGCGACGCGGCGGATAAGCTGTATGGAGAATTGCAACAAGCCGGTGTCGATGTTTTGCTCGACGACCGCGACGAGCGGCCGGGGGTGAAATTCAAAGACGCCGATCTGGTCGGCATTCCATTGCGCATCACCATCGGCGCGAAAAGTTTGGACAAAGGTTGCTACGAGCTACGCCGGCGCCGCGACGGCAAGACCGAAGAGATCGCCGTCGGCGACGCGGTGCAGACGATTAAAAATCTGATCGCCCAAGCTTTGTAAATTTACACCATGGCTTCCAAGCTCGAGCTAGTGCGAAAACGGGGTTCCATGCGCGACCGTTTGATCGTCGCGCTGGATGTCGACTCCTTGGAGCAAGCCCAGAACATCGTCCGGCTGCTCGCCAAAGAGGTCGGCATGTTCAAGATCGGCAAGCAGCTTTTTACCCATGCCGGGCCCCAAGCGGTGCGTTTGATTCAAGAGCTGGGCGGCGAAATCTTTCTCGATCTCAAATTTCACGATATTCCCAACACCGTCGCCAAGGCGGCCATCGAAGCGACGCGCTTGGGCGTCAAAATGTTCAACGTGCATGCCTCGGGCAGTTTGGAAATGATGCGCCTGACCGTCAAGGAAGTGCGCCGGGTGTGCCGCCAAGAGAAACGGCGCCAGCCGATCATGCTGGCGGTAACCGTGCTGACCAGTTTGAATCAGGACGATCTCAAGCGGGTCGGCGTTGAAACCCAGGTCGCCGCGCAAGTCGTGCGCTTGGCCGCGCTCACCCAAGAGGCCGGCATGGACGGCGTGGTCGCCTCGCCCCAGGAAGTGACCGATATTCGCGCGGCGTGCGGCCGCCGTTTCATTATCGTCACGCCCGGCATTCGCCCGGCGGAAACCCAACACAACGATCAACAGCGCGTGATGACGCCCCAGGACGCCGTGCGCGCCGGCGTCGATTACATCGTCGTCGGCCGGCCGATTATTGAAGCGAAGGATCCAGTCGCCGCGGCGCGGGCGATCGTCGCCGATATGGAACTGGCCAAGTAGCCGCGCTTTCGCGCGGCATTGCTGATTTCAAATTACAGATTCCAAATTCCAGATTTTCGACGGGCTAGGTTTTCCAGGTGCGATAGAAATGATTTACCGGGCTGTGGCCGGCGCCGATGGAGAAGCTCGACTGAATCGCTTGAGTGATAAATTTTTTCGCCAGCGCGACGGCGCGGTCGAGCTTTTCGCCTTGGGCTAAATAGACCGCGATCGCCGCCGAAAACGTGCAGCCGGTGCCGTGGGTGTTCTTGGTTCGAATGCGCGGCGCGGACAATTCATAAAACTTCTTGCCGTCGTAGAATAGATCGATGGCCGGCCCTTTGAGATGGCCGCCTTTGATGACCACGGTTTGCGCGCCCATTTTTACGATTCGCCTTGCCGCTTCTTTTATTTCTACCGTAGTTAGCAATTTCATGCCGGTGAGTTCTTCGGCTTCGGGAATATTGGGTGTGACCACACTCGCCAGCGGGATCAGTTTGTTGCGCAAAGCCGCGACGGCGTCTTTTTGAATCAGCAAATCGCCGGAAGTGGCCACCATCACCGGGTCGACGACGATGTTTTTCAAGCGATGCTGGCGAATTTTTTTTACGACCATGTCGATGATCGCCGTATTGGCAAGCATGCCGGTCTTGAGCGCATGGGCGCCGATGTCATCGATGATTGCGTCGATCTGCGCGCCAATTAATTTCGGACTGAGCGCCAAGACTTGAGTGACGCCGACGGTATTTTGCGCCGTGATCGCAGTGATCGCCGATGTGCCGTAGACGCCCAGCGCCGCGAAAGTCTTCAGATCGGCCTGAATCCCCGCGCCCGCGCCGGAGTCGGAGCCTGCGATGGTCAATACTTTACGAATAGCTTTCATTAATTTCAATCGTAGCAAAGCAGGCACGAGGTTGCGAATGATCTTCCATTGACCGACCTTTGTGGCCTTGGCGGGCTTGGCGCGAGATCATTCGAGATACGTTTGCCGCGTTGCGTCACTGTGGTAAATACTCTTTCAGATTAAAGGCATTGGGGTTAATGCGCAAAATTTCCGTAATCTTAGTCTATTTGTGTGTTTCTCTCGTCAATTGGACAGACGCGCTTGCCGCGGCGGCTAGGCCCAAGGTGGTCATCGCGCATGCGGCGATGAATTTCCGCGTGGCGCCGCTCTGGGTCGCGCAGGATCAGGGCTTTTTCAGTAAGTACGGTATCGACTCGGAGATTATCTACATGCGCGGTGGGCCGACGCTGATGTCGGGCATGTTGTCCGGCGACATTCAGATCGGCTGGACCGCCAGCTCGATCCTCGCGCCCATCGCCGAGGGCGCCGATTTTGTCGTCGTCGCCGGATTCAACAATCGGGTGACCGACGAATTGATCGTCCGACCGGGCATCAAGCGGCCGGAAGATTTGCGCGGCAAGCGTTTCGGCGTGCAAAGCATCGGCGGCGGCGGTTGGATGGGCGCCATGCTCGGCTTGGAGTCGTTGGGCTTGGAACCGAAGCGCGACGATATTCGCGTACTGGTCGTCGGCGACAACACCTTTCGCAGTCAAGCGCTCGAAGCCGGCTCCATCGACGCCACCGTGCTCGACGGCGCCTTCAGCCGCAAAGCGAAGAGCAAAGGTATGATTTCGTTGGCCGATTTTTCTCAGGCCAATTTGCCGATGATGAATCATCTGGTGGCGGTCAGAAGAACTTATCTGCAGCGCCAGCCGGAGATTGTCGAAAATGTTTTGCGCGCGCTGGTCGAAGGCTTGGCGTTTACCTGGTCGGCGAAAAGCAAAAGCGCGGTGCTGAAAAGCGTCATGCGCCGGCTGCGGATCACCGAGATGAATATCGCCGAAGACGGCTATCAAGAATTACTGACCCGCGGCGGCCTGGAAAAGAGGCCCCATCCTTCGCTTGAAGGTGTGCGCAACGTGCAGCGCCTGATGACGACCAGCAACCCACGCGTCGGCGAGGTTAAGCTGGAGGAGATCATCGACCGCAGCATCATGCGCAAACTCGACGACAGCGGTTTTATCGACCGGATGTATGGGGTTTATTCGGCGAAGTGATTGTAGATTTTATCCTCGAATTTCCTGCCGCGCTGGGACTGGGAACGGAGATATAACCACGAAATACACGAAAGGCACGAAAAAATAGGACCGGAGTTTTTTTCGGATTTCGTGTGTTTCGTGGTTAACCTTCTTTGACTATAGGCAAACAGGGGAATCATCATGGGAAAAACGGAAACCGCGCTGGCGCAGTTCGTCTTAGACTTTCCGACTGAAAATGTGTCGGCGGAGATCATGCATTTAGCCAAGCGCTGTTTGATGAACTACGCCGGCGTGGCGCTATACGCGACCCTCGATCCGTCGATCAACATCATGCTCGATTTCCTGCGCGCCGAAGGATGCACCGAGCAAGCGACCGTTGTTGGCAGCGGGTTGCGCACTTCGGCGCAGAACGCGGCGTTGGCAAATGGTTTCTTGGGACACTTCGAGGATTATGACGATACCCATTCAACGGTGATCCATCCCACCGCACCGATCTTGCCGGCGGCGCTGGCGCTGGGCGAGCAGCGCGGTATCAGTGGGCGAGAGTTGCTCGCGGCATTTGCCGTCGGCGTCGAGGTCGCTTGCCGCATCGGCTTGGTGATCTACAAAAACTTTCGCGACGGCGCGGCGCACTGGCATATCACCAACACCTGCGGCGTGCTCGGCGCCGCCGCCGCCGCGGGCCGCCTGCTCAAACTTACTGAACAACAAATGGTTTACGCCTTCGCCATCGCCGGCACCCAGGCGAGCGGCGTGCGCGAGGTGTTCGGTTCCATGTGTAAACCCTTGCACGCCGGTAAAGCGGCGCAGAACGGTTTGGTCGCCGCGCTGTTGGCGCAGCGCGGCTTCACCGCCACCGACGGCATCTTCGAAGGCGAGCGCGGCCTGGTCGGCGTGATGGCCACCGGACACGACATTACATCAGCGACTAAAGATCTCGGTAGTCATTGGGAGTTGCCGGCCAACGGACTCAAACCTTACGCCTGCGGCGTCGCCAATCACGCCTTCATCGACGCGATGATCAAGCTCCGCCAAAAGCCCGGCGTGTCCGCCGACACCGTAAAACATATTCAAGGCAGCGTGCTCGCGGCTGCGCCCGCGCTAGTGCGCCGCCGTCATCCACGCACCGGCACCGAATCGAAATTCTGCTACTACCATTCCATGGCCGTAGGATTTCTCGACGGCCAAGCGCTGCCGGCCCAGTACACCGACGCCCGCGCCGTCGACCCGCTAGTCGCATCGATCCACGATCGCATCGATATCAGCGAAGACCCGTCTCTGCCGCGCTGGACTGTGAGCGTGACTGTCGAGTTGAACGATGGCACGAAATACACCGAACGGATTCCGCATCCGACCGGGATGATGGACACACCCATGAGCGACGCGATGGTGCAGCAAAAATTTGACGGGTCAGCGGCTGCGGTGATGGGCGCGGAGAAAGCGGCGAAAGCGCACCGCGCGTTGTGGGAAGCTGATAAGCTTTCGGATGTGCGCGAGTTGATGCCGTTCTTGATGAAGTGAGCGCGCGGCAGCGACGTACGGCGTCATATGAACGTCATAACTCAACAATCAAGGTCGGGATGCAGGGTCAGATTTTTTTCCATACTTTCTCGAAACACGCGAAAGTTACTCGCCGATCGCTCCGACAATCGTGCCGCGGCCATCTTTGGGCGGGAAGTTTGGGCCGCGCAGCTGAGCCATTGTCATTTTGTTGACGTGGTCGATGATCGAGGCGAACGCGCGCACCGAGCGGCTCATGCCTTCGGCGGGAACCATCTCGGGGGTGTCGAGGCTGGTGTGGTAGACGACGTGGTTGATGATGTGGATGGACGGCGCGTAGTTGCCGTTCTTGGGGCCGTCTTCGACGCCGTAAACCGACACGCCGAAGTCGCGCAGCTGCTCGAAAGCCATTCTCTCAAACTCCGCGCTACCCAAAGCGTTCCACCGCGCAGAGCTCATCTGGTTGGTCGCGGTTAAATCAGAATTGTACATGTAGAGGAGCGTCTCGGAGGGATGCTCCATGGTGAGCTTGAGCGCGACCTTGCTCCAATTGTAAGTCGCGTCGATGCCGACGTCTTTGCGGCCGCGGGCAACTTCGCCATGGTGATGATCGGGAAACTGAATGAACACCATGGTGCGCGGACGCTGCGCCTGCGGTATCGCCGCATAGTGGCGCGCTAATTCCAGTGCGCCGGCCATGCCGGAATTGTTATCCGTCGCGGCTTGGAAGTAGCCGTCGGTGTGCGTCATGATCACGATTTGTTCGTCCGACGCGCCTGGCAGAGTGGCCATTGTCCACGCGGTCTCGACGTTGGTCACCTGCGGAGTATTCAAGTGCAGCGTGAAAATAATTTTCTCGCCGGCGCCGAGCCGGTCGCGCAGAGCGAAGCCTTCGTCCTGGCTGACGGTCATCTGCGGAATGTTGCTGAGTCCGCCTTCGGGTTGGAATTGGCCGTTGCCGGGGACCGCAATGACGTTGATCACCATGGCGGCGCCGAGTTGCTGCGCGCGCGCATTGGCATTGAACAAACCGGCGCGATCGGAAGCCGAATGGCTACGGCCGCCGGGAACGAAGGTGCTGTAGATGATAACGGCCTTGCCTTTGACATCGCGGCCGAGAAAATCAGCCTGGGCGCCGATGCCAACCCAAATCGCTTCAGCGCTAATGCCGCTGGCGCTCGTTCCTTTGGTACCTGACACTGGGAATGCAGTCGCGAGTTCGATCTTGTTGCCGTTCGCTGTGGTGTAACTAGCGTTCCAACTTTGCGGCAGCCAATCTCTTGGCAACGTCTACGGGAAGGACTCGACTTTCAAACCCAGCCGCGTAAATTCATCGGTCATGAACTTCATGCCGGCTTTGTCGGCGTCGGTGCCAGGGAAGCGGCCCCACCATTGTTTGTTGACGGTGTCGCGGTAGCGCAGCGCGATCTGCGACAAAGCGACGACATCTTTCTTCATGCGCGCGCCATCGATGTCCTTATAGATTTCCTGTCCCGGTTTGAGTGGAAATACCGGATAGTCTTTGTCGGCAAACAACTGCGAACCGTGATCCCGCGGCAGTCCAATGCCGTAAGTTTTTTCAGTCTTCGGTCCTTTGTCCATCTGCGACATGGCCGCGTTGCTCGACAATACGGCGATCATCAGGGCAAAGCTCGCAAGGATTCGCTGCATCGATATCGCTGGCTTTTTCATTTGATCGTTCCTCGATCCAAGAGTTTGTTATGGCATGTCGAGACAGTTAACTGGGATCAGGTACCGCAAAAAGTCCTGTAGCCTTCCTGTCCATCCGGCGCCGGTTCCCTGAACGCAGTAAACTCCGGTTGTTCGTCAAACGGTCGCGATAAAATTTTTAGCAGCGTTTCGAAGGGGGCGTAATCGCCGCGCTCCACGGCGGCGCTCAAGGCTTCTTCGACACGGTGATTGCGTGGAATGAATGCGGGACTGACGCGCCGCATCATCTGCGCGCGCTGCGCGGGTGTTATTTCTTCACGCGCCAGCCGCGCGTGCCAGTGTTCACTCCAGATATCGTAGGCGGACGCATTGGCGAACAGTGCGCGAATTTTTTCTTCGTCGCCTGAGACCGCTTCGGCGAGGTTACGGAACGCCAGTGTGTAATCAACTTCCTGGTTCCCCATCGCAGTGACAAATCCGGTGGCCAGGTTGAGATCGGCTTCGTCTTCAGTCACTAGTCCGAGTTTCGCGCGCATGCCTTGCAGCCACTGGCGTTCGTATTGTTGGGGAAAGGCGTTGATCACCTCGCTAGCCTGCGCAATGGCGCGGTTACTGTCGGCGTCGATCAACGCCAACAGCGTCTCGGCCAAGCGCGCGAGGTTCCATTGCGCGATGCTCGGCTGATTGCCGAAGGCGTAGCGGCCGCGGCTGTCGATGGAGCTAAAGACCGTCGCCGGATCGTAACGATTCATGAAGGCGCATGGGCCGTAGTCGATGGTCTCGCCGGAGATCGTCATGTTGTCGGTGTTCATCACGCCATGGATGAAGCCGACATGCATCCAGTTGGCGACGAGAGCGGCTTGTCTGTCGCATACGCAGGCGAGTAAGGCGAGGTAAGGACTCGCGTGGTTTTTCACTTCGGGATAATGGCGTCCGATCACATAATCGGCCAAGCGTTTCACCTTGTCCTGCTCACCACGGGCGGCGAATAACTGGAAAGTGCCGACGCGGATGTGGCTCGCCGCGACGCGCGTCAAAACCGCGCCCGGCAGCGCGGTCTCGCGAAAGATTTGTTCGCCCGTGGTCACCGCGGCGAGCGCGCGCGTAGTCGGGATGCCGAGCGCGTGCATCGCTTCGCCGATTAGATATTCACGCAGTACCGGTCCGAGCGCGGCGCGGCCGTCGCCATTGCGCGAGAAGGGAGTGGGACCGGAACCTTTGAGCTGAATATCGCGGCGCCGGCCGTTGCGGTCGATAACTTCGCCTAAGAGCAGCGCGCGGCCGTCGCCGAGCTGCGGCGAGAAGCCGCCGAACTGATGGCCAGCGTAGGCTTGGGCCAGCGGCAGCGCACCTGCGGGAGTTTCATTGCCGGAAAAAATTCGCGCGCCTTCGTCGGAATCGAGAGCAGCGGCATCGAGCGCCAACTCTTCGGCCAACGCGTAGTTGAGCTTCACTAACGTCGGCTGCGCCACCTGCGCAGCTTTCCACGGCATGTAGAAACCTTCGAGTTCGCGGGCGTAAGTATTGTCGAAAGTGAATCGCGCGGCAGCGGTGTTGTTTGGAATATACATCATGAATGCGACTTCCTTTAGGCCCGAAGATTTTTACCACGAAAAGCACGAAATACACGAAAATTAGTTCCGAGTCTTTTTCCCTCTTTCATGCCTTTCGTGTGTTTCGTGGTTCATGTCTTTATTCCGATCTCACCGCAGCCTCGGCACAGCGCTCGCCATCCATGGCCGCTGAGACGATGCCGCCAGCATAACCCGCGCCTTCGCCGCAGGGAAATAAATTCGCAATCTGTGGATGCTGTAAACTCACTTTGTCGCGGGGGATGCGCACTGGCGAAGAGGTGCGGCTTTCGACGCCGATGATCTGCGCGTCGTTGGTTAGGTAGCCTGGCATTTTTTGTCCGAAGCTTTGAAATCCCTGACGCAGCGCATCGGTGATAAATGGCGGCAGGAATGCGCGCATGTCCGCGGCAATTAGTCCGGGATGGTATGAGGTGTCGAGCGACGTGGAGGATTTTTTGTCGTTAACGAAATCGACCAAGCGCTGCGCCGGCGCGACTTGCGACTTGCCGGCGACGTCCCAAGCATTTCGTTCGACTTCCGCCTGAAACTCCATGGCGGCGAGAGCGCCGAAGCGCTGGAGATGCTGGTAATCGTTCTCATCGACGGCGACGACGATGCCGGAGTTGGCGAAGCGGGCATTTCTTTGCGACGGGCTCATGCCGTTGACGACCAACTCGCCCGGCGCAGTCGCCGCCGGCACGATGAAGCCGCCGGGGCACATGCAAAACGAGAAGACGCCTTTGGCTTTGCCATCGATCTTCGCCTGATGCACCAGCGCGTAGGCCGCGGCGGGTAAATACGCGCCGCGTTCGTCCTGGCAGTGGTATTGAATGCTGTCGATCAGGCTTTGCCGATGCTCCACGCGCGCACCTAAGGCAAATGGCTTCGCTTCGATAAGAATCTTTTTATCGTTCAGTAAGCGAAATATATCGCGAGCGGAGTGGCCGGTGGCTAAAATCGTTGCCCGCCCTTCGATGACATCGCCATGCTGGGTGCGCACGCCTTTGATTTTGTTGCCGTCGAGCACGAAGTCTGTCACGCGGGTTTCGAAATGGACTTCTCCGCCCGCCTGTTTGATACTCTCGCGCAGTTCGGCGACGAGTTTGGGTAATTTATTCGTGCCGATGTGCGGATGAGCGTCGAAAAGAATGTCTTCCTTGGCGCCGTGGGCGACCAATATTTCCATGATGCGCTGAACGTCGCCGCGTTTCTTAGAGCGTGTGTATAATTTACCGTCGGAGTAAGTGCCCGCGCCGCCTTCGCCGAAGCAATAGTTGGAGTCGGGATTGACGACCTGTTCTTTATTGATGGCGGCGAGATCGTAGCGGCGCGCTTGCACGTCCTTGCCGCGTTCGAGCACGATCGGTTTGTAGCCCAATTCAATCAACCTTAGCGCGGCAAACAAACCGGCCGGGCCGGAACCGATAATGACGATTGGCTCTTTGTTATGTACCGAAGGATAATCTTTGGTACGTCGCGGCGGTATGTTGGCGCGCTCGACGATTTCATACTGGACGCGGACAACGATGTTACGGCCGCGCGCATCCACCGAACGTTTCACTGGCACGACCACCCGATTGCCGGCGCGGGTAATCGCCAGCTTCTTATACAAAGCCGGTATGAACAAAGCCTCGTCAAAAGCTTCCGCCGGTGTCAGAACCAATTCTTTGATGTTCATATTCGGAAGGTTTTTATCCTTCAATTATTTGCCGTAACTCTCGTCTGCACCATAATGATAGCAGCAGATTCGCGATTCACGAAGAGCTTCGCTCGCGTTCACTCGGAGAGCGTTCTTATAGGCTTGCAGTGCGAGCCCGCACGGCTGTAGATTCCCGCCATGGTCAACCATTATGAAGTTGAAGAGCGAGATGTCGAGTATCAACACCTGGCGGGCAGGCCGTGGATGGCGCGCATCTATCAACCTCAAGGTAGCGGGCCGTTTCCAACTATTGTCGATATTCACGGCGGTGCCTGGCACAACGGCGATCGGCTGAACAACGCCGGTGTCGACCGCGCTCTGGCGGCGCGGGGCATCGTCGTGGCGGCGATCGAGTTCCGCCAGCCGCCCGAAGCGGATTATCCGGCTTCGATTTGCGACGTGAATTTAGCGGCCCGCTGGCTCAAGGCTCATGCGGCAGAGTTTAACGGCACGAGCAAAATCGGCGCCTACGGCAATTCCAGTGGCGGTCATCAAGTGGTGCTCAGCGCGCTGCGGCCGCGCCACGCGGCGTATTCATCGCTGCCGCTGGCGAATCATCCTGAGCTTGATGCGAGCATCGCTTACGTGATTGCGGCGTGGCCAGTGATCTGTCCATTGTATCGTTTTCGCTACGCCAAAGAGATCAACAACCAGGGACACATCCAGGCGCACATAGACTACTGGCGCACGGAAGCGGCGATGGCCGAAGGCAGTCCGCAGACGATTATTGATAGCGACGAGCGGATCGAATTGCCGCCGATTTTGTTCTTGCTCAAGGCCAACGACAAAAATCATCCGCTGGCAATGCAAGAGCAGTTCATCGCGTCCTATCGCAAACGCGGCGGACCGATCGACGTGCAGACTTTCGACGGCCTGCCGGAGCACCGCATGGTGCCATCGCCAAGCCAGCCGGAAACGATACGTTTCATCGACATCGTCAGTGCATTCATCTTTGCTCGATGCGTTTGACGATGGATGCGTCGAAGATCAAGTTCGGATCGGTTTGCTTGGCTTGGGGATATTGAAGCGAGAGAATATCCAAACCGCTCTTGATCACTGCCAGCGACGGCTGCGGTGACGCATCCATGGTATTCATCGTCGTCTGATAGGCTTCGTCGAGAACGTCGTCACTCGTGCCGCGCAGATATTTTTTCCAAACCGCTAGGCTCTTTTCCTTATTCGATCGGAACAGCGCGCGGCCTTCCAAGATGATTTTCAAAACCTTCTCGAGCAAATCGGGAGTCTTGCCGATGGTTTGGCGCAAGGTCGTCACCGTGTTGTAGGGATAAACGATGCCGACGGTTTCGTAATTGACCAGTTCGCGAAAGCCCAGCTTGCGCGCCAGCGCCACCTGCGGACCAGAAAATGACGCGCCGTCGACGACGCCGCGCGTGGCGCCGAAACCCCGCGTCGAGCGCTACGAGCGCGCCGAGTCCATCGGCTGGGCGCTGCCGATGGACGACACGAGCTTCCGCGTCTACGTCGCGGGCCGCGTGCGCGAGCTTGTGGCGCGCACATCGCGGGCTTATGATAAACCGTTGCTTTACAACGCTTCAAGGGGGATAGAATGAAACGGATCGTATCGTTGATGCTTGGCTTGGTGTTCTTGGGTGGTTGCGCCGTCGCTAGCCTGGATGACTACAAGGAGCTCATACTCCCCGCGAGCCCCGTGACGGGCGCCGGAAAAAAGAACCTGACCGTGATTTTCATCGGCGTCTCGACGCTGCTGTTCGATGATGGTGAGACGGCCTTCATGACGGATGGATACTTTTCCCGCGTTGCGTATAATTCTCTAGCCAGGATCGAACCGGATCGCGATCGGATTGCCCGATCCCTGCAGCGTGCCAGCGTGAAGTCGCTCGCGGCCGTCATACCGACGCATACGCACTTCGATCATGCGCTCGATTCCCCGATTGTGGCGCAGCAAACCGGGGCGCTGCTGGTGGGTTCCAACTCAACCGCGAACATCGGCCGGGGATATGGATTTCCGGAACCTCGCATACGGACGGTCAAGAACGGCGAATCGCTGAGCTTCGGCCGTTTCAAGGTCACATTCGTGACCTCTAGGCACCTGCCGATCGATTTTGCCCTGGGCGAAATCACGTCGCCGCTTTCGGTCCCCGCGAGAGCAAGCGACTTCAAGATGGGCGACGTCTACTCGCTGCTGGTCGAGCACGACGGCCGCACGTTGCTGATCCAGGGCGGCGCGGGCTTCACCCCTGGCGCGTTGAAAGGCCGCAAGGCCGACGTGGTGTATCTCGGGATAGGTGGCCTGGCGGAGCGCGATGACTCCTATCGGGATGCCTACTGGCGGGAAATCGTCCAGGCCGTGGGCGCGCGGCGGGTCGTGCCGATCCATTGGGACGACTTTTACGGATCTCTGGACCGGCCGCTGGTGCCGTTGCCGGGATTCGACCGGTCGATGGGATTCCTGCAGGCCCGCGGCAAGAAGGACGGCGTGGACATTCGCCTCCAGCTGGAATGGACGCCGGTTGACCCGTTTTCAGGTTTGCAGCGCTGAATGGCGCAAGCGCACGGCCACGGAGTTCTACGACTTCCTGTTCAACCAGTCCAAGCAAATCCAGGCGGTGCTAGACACCGCCGCCAACGCGATCACGATTTTTTGATGCCGCCGCGCGGTGATGATCAGTCAAGCACAACCGATACCTGACCGTGTTCTTTGCGAGTCGGCCTGACGGTGATCTCAGCGTCTTGGCCGAGCGCAATTAATTTGTGCCCACTTAATTTCGTGACCCGCAGTTCATCTGTTGCCCAGCTCTTTTAATGCATCCTTCAAATAACTCTGATCCACGTATCTTGCCGGACTTGGCAGCGGTCCCTTGAGTTGACCCTGCTCGCCGTAGATTTGTATCAGGGTCTTAACGCCCTCGGTATTGATATCCGAGTCCGGGTACCAAATTCGATTCGCTGTATAGTATTCCCATCCCTTACGGGCGTGCGCCGGTTTAAGCTTCATTTCCTTGGTTAGAAAATCAATCGCCGGCTCCTTGTTTTCAAACACCCAACGCATCGCCATAACCATGCCCTTGACGAAACGGATTAACAGAGGCCGGTTGGCTTCCGCCCAGGAGCGCCGCACCGTCATCGCGGTGAGCTGATAGTTCGGCAATACGTCTCGATACCAGCCGATCACATTGAATCCCGCTTCTTCAGCGGCAAAATTAAGCGGTATCGCGAGCGGTGCCGCCGCGATCTGGCCGCTCGATAGCGCCGCGAAAAGATCGGCGGTTCCACCGACGTTGACCAGCTTGTAATCGCGCGGATATTCCAGTCCCTTTGATTTTAACACCTGTTTCAAGGGGAACGTGATGCCTGAGGTCAGGCTCTGACCGCCGATCGTCGCGCCGCGTAAATCTTCATAGCGTTTATAATTTTTCCCACCCATGATCGCGTGAGAGAGACCGTTGATTAAACCCACCACCATCACCAGATCGATTCCGCGCTCGCTTACGTCCATCACCGCATCCGGAGTAGCGCCGCCAACGTAAACGGAGCCGGCGACAAGCGCTTGAACCGACGGAGGCGTACCACGCAGGAGAATCACCTGAGCATCCAGACCCTGCTGGTCGAAGAAGCCGTGTTTCCAGGCGACCCAAAGAGGCCCATACCCCAGGGTCTTACTGGACGCAGCAATCGGAAATTTCACTTTTTCCTGGGATCGACAGGGGAAAGACGAGAGCACTAAGAGCGAGGCTATAATGCTCAAGCTAACCCTAAGCCGGGATAATCTCATGTGGCACGCTCCCTCGACGAGAGATCGATTAGCGCGAAGCGCTTACTTGTTTGGCTGAGTATTAAGCGTTCAGTTTACGAGGCGGAGCATATTAGGCCGGCAATTGGAATGTCAAGCAATCATTTCCGTGGAAATGAAACAATTAGGAGCGCACTGACACTGGGTTCTGACATAACAATCTTTCTTCTCGGATCGACGGCGCGAGACCGAACGTGATTATAAAGTCTATTCGTCATTCGACTGAACAATTGCCCGAACGATTACGCATCAGGGCCGAAACGTGGGGCTGCTTGGTGCCGAGAATTGCGCCCGCTTCAACCTGTATGAGGCCGCAACTCATGATGATGCGGTAAATCGTCCGGAAAGCTCACCTACAGCCCGTAGAACCTGCGCGGATGATCTTCGACGATCTTGCGCGCCACCGCTGCCGGAATATCGCCGGTGGCGCCGCGCCGTTCGATCCCGTCTAACGCTTCGATCTCCGCCGACTGACCGGCGTGGCTGTAGTCGGTGCCGATCATCACGCTCTCTTCGGTGCCGTCGCGCGGGAGATAGGTGAAAAATTATTTTTTGTTAAGCGCATCGACAAAGCCGCTCTGCTCGATGCGTTTGACGATAGAAGCGTCGAAGATCAAGTTCGGGTCGGTTTGCTTGGCTTGGGGATATTGCAACGACAAAATATCCAAACCGCTCTTGATCACTGCTAGCGACGGCTGCGGTGACGCATCCATGGTATTCATCGTCGTCTGATAGGCTTCGTCGAGCACGTCATCACTCGTTCCGCGCAAGTATTTTTTCCAAACCGCTAGGCTCTTTTCTTTATTCGAGCGGAACAGCGCGCGGCCTTCGAGGATGATTTTCAAAACCTTATCGAGCAGATCGGGATTCTTGTTGATGGTTTGGCGCAAGGTCGTGACCGTGTTGTAGGGATAAACGATGCCGACGGTTTCGTAATTGACCAGTTCGCGAAAGCCCAGCTTGCGCGCCAGCGCCACCTGCGGACCAGAAAATGACGCGCCGTCGACGATGCCGCGCTCTAAAGCTTGCAGCGCCAGGGCGGGCTCGCCCACAGGTAAAATTTTCACGTCGCGATCGGGTACGAGGTTTAACTTGGCGCGTAACACGTAGCGCGCCATGATGTCGCCCAGGGCGCCGGGCCGGCCCGAGCCGATGGTTTTTCCCTTCAAGTCCTCGGCGCTTTTGATCTCTGGTTTCGTGAACAAAACTCCGGGAACTTTGCTGCTGAAGGTCAGAATAATCACCTGGTCTTTGACGCCGAGGATATGCGACGTGAGCGCGCCGGTGCCGCTGGCGATGACGATCAGCGCTTCGTTGCCGATCAATAATTGCTGCGGTCGGGCGCGCCCGGCATAGACCGCTTTCAAATCGATGCCATATTTCTTGCCGATACGATCTTCGACGCCGATCCACAGCGGCACGTAGTCGCCGGAAAAAGACGAGTAGCCGACGGTGACGCTTTCAAGTTGCGCGGCGTGGCTGTGCGCGGCGCAAATTATCAGCGTGGCGAATAACCCAGCGACAAGTTGCGCGCGCCGATGGTTAAACATTTTGGACTCCTCTCATGCAGGCTCAGCGAGTCTGGCCGTACAGTTGATCGATGGCGCCACTCTGTTCGAGCTCGCGGACGAAGCGGGCGTCGATGAATCCCTGCGGGTCGGCGCTCTTGGCGCGCGGGTCGCGCGCCGCGGCGAGGTCGAAGATGATCTGCACGGCGGCGGGTGTCGCGTAGGGAACCCTGGGAAACTGTTTGACGACGAAAGATTCGTAGGCGTCTTCCAACGCTTCGCGATCTTGGACGCGGAGATATTTCTGCATGATCTTCAACGCCGCTTCGCGGTTGGTCTTGGCGTAGTGGATCGCTTCGACGATGACGCGGATCATGCGCCGGACGGTGTCCTCGTTCGCTTTGACGTAGGCGCGCCGGGTCACCAGGCCGCCTTGTAAAAATGGAATACCAAGTTCCACACCGTCGGCCAAGACGCGAAATCCCATGCGCCGGGCTTGCACGGTCTGCGGCGAGTCGAGCACCGTGGCGTCGACTTTTTTCGCTTCCATGGCCGCCAGGCGAGTGGACGGACCGCCGCCGCCGGCCTGGATGATCTGCACGTCTTTATTCTCGTTGATGTTGAGCTTACGCAAAATTAATCGTAGTGCCCAGTCGGCGGCGGCGCCGAATCTGCTGATGGCGATCACTTTGCCGCGCAGATCCTCGGGGCGGCGAATTTCCGGGCGGGCGATCAGCTGATACGAATTCAGATTGCACCAGCCGGCGAGCATGACTAAATCCAGGCCGTTGAGATAAGGTCCGACGGCCAAGCCGCCGGACATGGTCGCCATGGGCGCCGCTCCGGCGGTGAGCGCTTGCACCGCCGGGGTGGAGTCGACATAGATCAATTCGGCATTCAAACCATGGCGCTCGAAGAGTCCGGCTTCGCGGGCGAACCAAGTGGCCGAGTTGGTCATCGTGAATTGGCTATAGATGACTTTAAGCCGCTCTTGAGCCTCAAGGCGCAGCGGAACGAAAGCGGCGAGCGCGCCAAGAATTGCGAACAGGTAAACTCGCTTATACCGACGACGGCATATGTTTCGTATGATCAGCGCGGCAGCGGAACTAGTTTCCACGCGTAGCTCCTGTAAGGATTTGACACCGGTCTACTCAAAGCTACGCGAGTTGCGCCTTGCGGGTCAAGAACTAAATCTCGGCGTGAACCGTTTGAAACTCGCGCTTAGCTGAAGTAAGCCAAACCAAGTGTTTGACGATAGCGCTCGGTGACTTCAGGCGACCGTGCCGAGCGAAATTTTTGGAGGCAAACGATGAAACTGATCGGATTGATCTCGCCCAATAGCAGCGACGAAACCTTGGCCGATGTTTATAAAATTTTTCCCGACGGGATTCGCATCGAAGCGCGTACGTTGCACGTGAGTAATTATACCGACGATGAGTTTGCGCGCGCGGAGCAAACCTTTGTCGGCCTGGTGCGCGACTTGGCGCGCCAACCGTTGGATTTTCTCATGGTCACCGGTGAGCTGTTTCTGTCCTACAAAGGGCCGGGCTCGGACCGGGCAATTTTAAATCTGGTCAAACAAGTGACGCCGACTCCTGCTTCCACCGTGCTCACGGCGGTGACGCGCGGCTGTCAGAAGGTCGGACTCAAGCGCGTGGTGATGGCTTCACCGTTTCCCGCCGATCAAGACGAGCGGCTGGTAAAATTTCTCGCCCATGACGGCATCGAAGTGGTGGCGTGGCGCGGCCTCGGTTGTCCCAACGCCGAAGTAATTTGGCAGTTGGCGCCGGAGAGCGGTTATGATTTGTCGATGGAGCTGTTGCGCGAACATCCCGACGTCGACGGCGTCTACATGCCGTGCAATAAGTGGCGCACCGCGTCGGTCATCGAGCGCATTGAAAAAGATAGCGGCAAGCCGGTGGTGACCAACACCCAAGCGTGGACCTGGGAAGCGCTGCGGGCGATGGGGATGAAAGAAGCGATCCCCGGTTATGGCCACCTGTTAAATTCGTGATCTGGTTTTAACATCCCCCTTTTGAAAAAGGGGGACCAGCCTAGCGCTCGGCTGCGTCGATCGATCTCAAAACACGCCGGCATCGAGCAACTGGTAGACGATATCTTTCAACGATCCGTCGATGGTGTCGAGGCGAGTGACGGCGGGGCCGCCGGCGAGAGAGTTCAAAATCTCTGGCAGGTCTTCTTTTTTGACGCCGGCGTACCAGTTTTTTTGCGGGTGGACGACGATGTTGGGGCCGAAGTCGCAGCCGCCAAAGCAGATGTACGGTTTCACTTCCGCGTCTATCGATTTCGCCGCGACTTGGGCGGTGAGTTCTTTCATGAGCTCTTCGGAGCCCCGTTGTTGGCAGTCGATGTTTTGGCAGACAAAGCAATTTTGTTTCATCGCGGTGAGTTCCTTTACAATTTAGAAAATTTAATTAGTGCACGCCCAGGCCGCTGGCTTGGGCGACAATGGCGTCGACGCTCTGATCCAAATCGAGCTTGCGGTTGATGCGCGCGTCGTCGCGCTCGGCCACCAGGGCGTAAACTTCGATGCGGTTGCCTTCGGGATCGAGAAAATAGCATGAGACGGTGTTGCCAAACTCGGTGTAGGCGTGGCTGACGCAGTGGTCGATGGGCACGCCCTGGGCTTTGAACTTGTCGTAGAATTCTTTGACTTCGGACGGCTTGTCGACTTTCCAGGCGATATGAGCGATCAGCTTGGCTTGTCCCTCGCGTCCAGTGGTGAGGGCGAGTTCGTGATCTTCCTTGCTTGGGTCGGAGGTGAGAAACACCATGCGTCCAGCGTTTACACGATACTTCACCAGTCCCAGCACCTCGGTGTAGAAATTGACCATTTTGTCGAGATCGTTGACGTACAATACGATGTGACTCAGTCCTTTGATGGTTGGCATAGCTGCCTCCTTAAATCTGTTCGGCTGGTTGTGAACCTACCCGATTCAAAGGTTTTATGTCAACTTGGCCGATCAATAACAACAAGCTGAGGGGCGGAAAAATTAACATGAAGCGAAGATCAGCAGTAAAAATTAAGCGGGTTACTTCCCTGGCGGAGCTGGTGCAGGCGCTGACCATCCGTATCCGCGTGTTCGTCAAAGAGCAGCGCGTGCCGGCGGAGATCGAGCTCGATGCTGAAGATCGGCACGCGATTCATTTCCTGGCGATTCAATCTGGCAGAGCGGTGGGGACGGCGCGCATCGTGATGAAATATGATAGCGCCAAGATCGGCCGCATGGCGGTGTTGAAAAGTTATCGGCGCAAAGGCGTGGGCGCGCAGTTGCTCAAGCATGCGCTGACGACGGCGCAGAGATTACATGCGCGAAAAATTTATCTCAACGCGCAATTAGCGGTGATCGGCTTTTACCAGCGAATGGGTTTTCGCGCCGTCGGAAAAGTCTTCGATGAAGCCGGCATTGCCCATCGCAAAATGGTTTTCGGAGGGGGAGTTAACCACAAAGGGCACTAAGTAAGAATTCATGGATTCGGAGAATGGCCGCAAAAAGCGCAAAGGGCGCAAAAACGATTCGCCAATTGTTCTGTCTTTCCATTAGTTCCGGCATTACGATACAGTCCGGTCATCACTCAAGCGTAGATTGGAGGCTGCGATGGAACCGATTGCAAACAATATTCTTCAAGATGCCAACGCCAAAAGCCGACGGCTCAGAGAATTGGTCCGCGCGCCGGAGATTCTCGTCATGCCCGGCGCCTACGATGTGCTGAGCGCGCTGCTGTTTCAGCAGTTGGGCTTTCAAGCGATTCAATGCACCAGCGGCGGCATCGCCGCGGCGCTGGGTTATCCCGACGGCGAGGCGATGAGCCGGGACTTGTTCATTCAATTGACTGCGAGCTTCGCCGCCGCCGTGTCGGTGCCGGTCAATGCCGACGGCGAAAAGGGTTACGGCGATGAAGAAGGCGTGAAGGAAACCGTCCGATCGCTGGTCGCCGCCGGTGTGGCTGGAATGAATTTGGAAGACAGCATCGCCAAAGGCGGCAGCGGACTGGTCGAGCTTTCGCAGCAACTGCGCAAGATTAAATCCGTCATGGATGCCAAGCGCGAGCTCGGCAGCGAGTTTTTTCTCAACGCGCGGGTCGATTCGTTTCACGTTTTTACGAACGATCCTAAGAAAGCGCTCGATGAAGCGCTTCGCCGCGGCAACGCTTACGCTGAGGCGGGCGGCGACTGCATTTTTTATTTAGGTCTTCATTCCGCAGATACCATCCGGACAGTCGCTAGAGAAGTGAAGGCGCCGATCAGTATTCTCGCCGGGCCGCAGTCGCCGAGCGTGAGCGAGTTGCAAGACTTGGGCGTGGCGCGGGTGAGCTACGGTTCAGGCTTCATGAAGGCGGCGATCACCGGGACTAAGAAATTGGCCCAAGAGATTTTGGAAAAGGGTACATGCAGTCTGTTGAAAGACGGCGTGCAGACGCCGGAGATCAATGCGCTGGTGGCGAAAAAGAAATAAGCGACTGCGATGAACACTGGATCTCAGGTCGTGTCGCTGCACATCGCACCGATCGCGGCCGCGCCGATGCAAGCGGTTGACGCCGTCAATGCCGTCGCCGGCCGCGGTCTCGAAGGCGACCGCTACTTCAACAATTGTGGAACCTATTCGGATCATCCGGGTGACGGGCGGCATGTGACGTTGATCGAGGTTGAAGCCATCGCCGCGCTTGAGCGTGAATATCAGATCGAAATCGCTCCCGGCTTGGCACGGCGCAACGTTGTCACCCGCGGCGTGGCGCTCAATCATTTGATTGGTCGCGATTTCAACGTTGGCGCAGCGATCCTGCGCGGCACGCGGCTGTGCGAACCCTGCCTGCATTTAGATAATCTCAGTCGCAAAGGCGCCATGCGCGGTTTGATCCATCGCGGCGGATTGCGCGCGGAGATTATTTCCGGCGGCGTCATTCGTGTTGGCGAGCCGATTCTCGCGGCGCAAGATTAGCCTCACGACCACGGTTTTGTCATGACGATTGGCGCGTTGATTCTGGTTCTGGTTGCCGCGGTGATCCACGCCACCTGGAATCTGCTCAACAAGCAGGCGAGCGGCCATCCGACGTTTACTTGGCTGGTCGCGGTGCTGTCGGCGATGTTTTACGCGCCGGCTACTATCGCCATCATTGAAATCTGGCAAATCAAAATCGGCTTCGTCGAAGTCGGCAAGATAGCCGGAAGCGCGGCGCTGCACACGGCTTATTTCGTCCTGCTCCATCAAGGCTACCGCTCCGGCGATCTGTCGTTGGTCTACCCGATTGCGCGCGGCAGCGGGCCGCTGCTGGCAACCATCGCGGCGATTGTTTTTCTCGGCGAGCGGCCGTCGCCGGTTGCGCTCCTTGGCGTATTGCTGATCATCGGCGGCGTGTTCGTTCTATCCGGCAATCTCACGCGATTGCGTCAGGGGGAACATCGCTCGGCGGTCGGTTACGCGTTGATCACCGGATTATTCATTGCTGCTTATACTTTGTGGGACAAGCAGGCGGTGAGTCGTTTTGCCATCGCGCCAATCGTTTTGGACTGGGGCGCCAACGTCGGCCGCGCGGTGTTTCTTACGCCCTACGCGCTGAAATATTCCGACGATGCGATCAACGAGTGGCGCGAACATAAGTTCGAAGCGATCGCCATCGCGATCCTGATTCCCCTCGCCTACATTCTCGTGCTCACGGCGATGCGTTTTACGCCGGTGAGCTACGTCGCCCCGGCGCGCGAGATTAGTATTCTGATCGCCACGGTGATGGGCGCGCGACTTTTAGCCGAAGGCGATGCACCTCGGCGCGTGGCGGCGGCCTGCGCGATGGTGTTGGGCGTGGTGGCGTTGGCGGTTGGATGAAGTTCAAACCGGTCAAGCCGTTCGGCTCGGAGCTGCGATGAACGCTAAAGATGAATCGTTTAAAGATTACGTGGTCGATCAACTTCACCAATTGAACGAAGTCGAAGCGCGCCGCATGTTCGGTGGATTTGGCTTGTATCAAGACGAAACTTTCTTCGGCATCGTTCACAAAGGCAAGCTGTTTTTCAAGATCGACGAATCTACTGTCGGCGAATATCGTAAGCGAAAGATGAAACCGTTCTGGCCCAACCGGAAGCAGACGCTCAAGAGTTACTACCAAGTTCCGGCGGATGTTATCGAGGACGCGGACGCGTTATGCGCGTGGGCTGGGTGGGCGGTGAGATGTCAACGCAAGGGGGAAATAGATCGCATTACATATTGAGCGGTTGAGAATGTATCGGACATCTTTGAAAACTACCGCCAACACGGGGAAGATCAATTTACGCAACCTTTGTAATCCCGACAAAAATGGATTCACGGGGTGCGAAGGACCGAGCTGTTTGTAAGTGTGACGCGAAACCTAGTTTCGTATTTAAATAAACACCATGAATAAACGATCCAGTCTGACGCGTCGGTTTTATTTTTGCCGATCTTAGCTGATAATAGAGTCTTGCTATGAGCAAGGTCGCGGTAAAATCTGATTTAATCAGCTGGGCGCGCGAGCGGTCAGGTGTCGCAAGCGATGAATTGTTAAAACGCTTTCCGAAGTATCGAGAATGGGAAAGCGGCGCGGCGCAGCCTACCCTGCGCCAGCTCGAAGCGTTGGCCAAGACCACTTTTACGCCGTTAGGATATTTTTTTCTCCCCGAACCGCCTGAGGATCGCTTACCCATCCCGGATTTTCGCACATTGCCTGGCGCCCAACCGAAACGTCCAAGTCCGAATCTTCTTGAGACTATTCAAACAATGCAACAGCGCCAAGGCTGGATGCGAGATTTCTTGAGAGAACAGGGGCAGGAGCCTCTGGCGTTTGTTGGTAGCGTCTCATTGGGGGTCGATCTGAACGAACTTGCTGCCGGGATTCGTGCGGCTCTTTCCTTGTCGAACGACTGGGCGCACCGCGAATCGAATTGGACGGAAGCATTGAAAACGTTACGGGAAGCAACCGAAGACGCGGGCATCTTAGTCGTGATCAACGGGGTCGTCGGCAACAACAACCGTCGCAAACTGGATCGAAGTGAGTTTCAAGGATTCGTTTTGACCGATGAGTACGCGCCATTGATTTTTATCAATGGGGCGGATTTCAAAGCGGCGCAAATGTTTACCCTCGCACATGAACTAGCGCATTTGTGGCTTGGACGCGGCGGGGTTTTCAGCTTTGAAGAAATGCAGCCTGTTAACAACGAGGTTGAAGTAATCTGCAACCGCGCGGCAGCGGAATTCTTAGTGCCGGCGGCGCAGTTGCAATCCGTTTGGCAGGAATCTCAAGAAACCGACGAACCGTTTCAGTTTCTCGCCAGGCATTTTAAGGTTAGTCCAATCGTTGCCGCGCGCCGCGCGCTTGACCTTCAGCTCATGAGCCGCCCAGAATTTTTTGAATTCTATCACGCGTACGAGGAAGATGATCGCCGTCAGAAGCAGACGAGCAGCGGTGGTGACTTTTATGCTACGCAGGGAACGCGGATCGGTGAAAGATTTGCGAACACGGTCATTCGTGCGGTAATAGAGGGACACCTGCTATTTCGAGACGCCTATCGGCTAACGGGTTTATATGGCAAAACCTTTGACCGCTACGCCGACTATCTTGGGTTTCGCCTTTAGACATGCCTCCTGACAGGAAATATTTATTAGACTCGAATGTCTTTACCCAAGCGAAGCGGCGCTACTATGCGTTCGACATCTGTCCTGGGTTCTGGGAGTGTCTCATTTGGCACCATCAAGGAGCAATGGTGCAGAGCATTGACCGCGTGAAAGAGGAACTGGAGCGAGGCGGCGATGAACTGAATGATTGGGTTCAGGCAACAATGCCAGCATCTTTTTTTGCTTCGTCCGATGACGTGGGGGTGATCGAGCAATATTCGCATATTCAGCTCTGGGCGCGTCAACAAGGACAGTTCACAGAATCTGCAAAAGCTGAGTTTGCCGCGAAAGCCGATGCGTGGTTGATTGCGTACGCGAAAGCTAAACATCTTGTGCTTGTTACACACGAGGTTTTTGATCCGCATATTCAAAGAAAGATTCCAATGCCGAATGTTTGTGAAGTCTTTAATGTTGTTCATATCGATACATTCGCGATGCTCCGAGAGTTGGTAGCTCAGTTTCACTGGCAAAAGCCAACACAGTAAAAATCCATGGTCGAGCCCAGACTCCTTATTTTGGGGAAGGCCCAAACTTTAAATAAGGCTGCTAGCTAACTAGGATTCAACCAACAGTTCGTACCACGAGTCCGAAGCGATCTTTATTTGATCGCTACCTGATGGATTAGGGGTTAGGGGCTCTTTTCGGCGGGACGCTGTAGAGCTTTTCTGGTGGGTTGAAGAAGTGATCCATGACCAGCCACAGGCTTCGTGAGTGGTGGAAAAACAGCAAGGGAAAGATTACCGCGAAGGGTACCCAAAGAGCGAGCTGCTGGTTGATCGTGATGTTGGTGAAAGTGTCGAGGAGGAAGAATCCAGGGACGGCGATGCCGACCGTGGCGGTGTAGTTGATGTAGATGGCGCCGATGAAGTAGCCCTGTTCGCGTTCGAACTTGAGCGCACAATTGCCGCAATGCTCGGTCATCTTGAACGGCTTGCCATACAAATTGCCAACGCCGCAGCGCGGGCAGCGCAGGCGCAGACCGTGGGCGAGCATGGTGAAGATTCTTGCCATGCCAACTATGCCGGCACTCTTTTGCGCGCCGCTTTGCGGGTTGGTGTTACGGCGCTGGCGCCGCCATTCAAATACTCGCGCAGAAAACGCGCCGTGTAAGATTTTTTGCCGTCTTTGATTATTTCCAACGGCGCGCCACAAGCGACTAGCTGGCCGCCGGCGGCGCCGCCTTCGGGGCCGAGGTCGACGATGTAGTCGGCGTCTTTGACGATATCGAGGTTATGTTCGATGGTGACCACGGTGTTACCCATGTCGACGAGGCGATGAAGAATATGAATGAGCTTTTCCACGTCGACGAAATGCAGTCCCGTGGTCGGCTCGTCGAGGACGTAGAGCGTGGTGCCGCGGGATTCCTTACCCAGCTCGTAGGCGAGCTTGATGCGCTGGGCTTCGCCGCCGGAAAGCGTATTGCTCGATTGGCCGAGGTTGATGTAGCCCATGCCGATGTCGTCGAGCACTTTTAGCGGCCGGCCGATTTTCGGAAAAGCGTGAAAAAATGGCACCGCTTCTTCCACGGTCAGACAAAAAACCTCGAAAATATTTTTTTCGTTGTAGCGGATATTCAACGTCTCCTCGTTGAAGCGTTGGCCGTTGCAGGCTTCGCAGTCGACGAAGACATCGGGGAGAAAACTCATTTCCTTGCGAATCTTGCCTTGGCCGGCGCACTCTTCGCAGCGGCCGCCTTTGACGTTGAAGGAAAAACGGCTGGGCGTGTAGCCGCGCAGGCGCGCTTCCGGCGCCAGGGCGTAGAGTTTGCGAATTTCATCGAGCACGCCGATGTAGGAGGCCGGCACCGAACGCGGCGTTTTACCGATCGGGGTTTGATCGACTTCGACGATCCGTTCGAGCGCTTTCCAGCCGGCGATCTCTTTATGTTCTCCGGGCCGGCCGGCGAATTGACCGAGCAGCAGTTTGACGCCTTTGTAAAGCACGTCGCGCATCAATGTGCTCTTGCCCGAGCCCGAGATGCCGGTGATGCAGCTCCACATGCCCAAGGGAATTTTTACGTCGAGATTTTTCAGATTATGCGCCTTGGCGCCGCGAATGGTCAGCCACTGAGATTTTTTCAGATCGCGTTTGGCGCCGAGCCGTTTGCGCTCCGAGCGCAGGTAAGCGCCGGTGGGCGAATCGGGATTGGCTTTGATCTGCGCCGGCGTGCCGATGTAAACCACGTTGCCGCCATGGACGCCGGCGCCGGGGCCGAGATCGATAATTAAATCCGCCGACTGAATCGTCGCTTCGTCATGTTCGACCACCAGCACGCTGTTGCCCAATTGTTCAAGCCGGCGCAAAGTTTTCAGCAGCATGGCATTGTCGCGCGGGTGCAGACCGATGGTCGGTTCGTCGAGGATGTAACAGACGCCGCGTAAGTTCGATCCCAGCTGCGCCGCCAGACGAATGCGCTGGGCCTCGCCGCCGGAAAGCGTGTCAGCGCGCCGGTCGAGGGTTAAATAGGGCAGGCCGACTTCAGAGAGAAAATTCAAACGCTGGGCGATCTCCTTCAAGATTTTATCCGCCACCGCTTGGTCGCGCACGGCGTTCAAGTTGTCGGCGTGGGACAGATCGAGCTTGGCAAAATATTCTTTGGCGTCGTCCACCGCGAGCCCGGTGATCTCCCAGATCGCTTTGCCTTCGACTTTGACCGCTTGGGCGCGCGGGTTGAGGCGCCGGCCGGCGCAGGTGTTGCAGGTGGTTTCGGTCATCAGCTCGTCGATCTCGTTGCGGGCATTTTCATCGCCAGCGGCGGCCAGTTCTTTTAGAAATGGAATCAAGCCGACGAAGGCGCGCCGGCCTTTGCCACCGTGGAGAATTTCCTGCTGAACGTTCTTGGGCAATTTGGCGAACGGTTGAGCGATATCGACGCCGTGATCGTCTTTTAATTTTTCGATCAAGCGCTTGATGGCGCGTTCAAGTTCGGAGCCGGTCACCGAAGAGCCGGCGGAAATGCCGCTCAGCGCATCTTTGAGCGGCTGGCGCGGGTCGGCGAAAATCAAGCCGGGATCGAAATCGAAAATAAATCCCATGCCGGCGCATTCCTTGCACGCGCCTTGCTGGCTGTTAAACGAAAACAGCCGCGGGTCGAGCGGTTCGTAGCCGATGCCGCAGCCGAGGCAGAACAGCCGCTGATTGAATATTTGCTCGCCACGATCGGAGAGCAAATGGATCACGCCGTTGCCCAAACGCAGCGCTTGATCGATCATCGCTTCGACTTCCCGTCCGCCGGCTTTGGCCTTGCCGACGACGATGTCGATGTTGTGCTCTTTGAAACGCTCCAAGCCGTTGGTCAATTCCGGCGCGCGCAGATCCATCAGTTTGCCGTCGATGCGCGCCCGGCGGTAGCCCAGGCGGCGGGCGCCGGCGATGATCTCTTTGTGAAAACCTTTGCGGCCGCGCACCAATGGACTTAACACCAAGACGTCTTTGCCGCGGTAGGCGCGGCCGATGCGGTCGAGAATTTGGCTGCGCGTGAGCGCATGGATCTGCCGGCCACAGCTGACGCAATGCTGCTTGCCGACTTTGGCGTAGAGCAAACGCAAGTAGTGATAGATTTCCGTTACCGTGGCGACGGTGGAATTGCGCCCGCCTTGGCTCAGCCGCTGTTCAATTGCCACCGTCGGCGGTATGCCGGCAACGTAATCGACGTTGGGGCGCGCCATCACTTCGAGAAACTGGCGCGCGTAGGCGGACAGACTATCGATGTAGCGGCGCTGCCCTTCGGCGTAGACGATGTCGAATGCCAGGGTCGATTTTCCCGAGCCGCTCAGACCGGTGAAGACGACGAAGCGGTCGCGCGGAATGTTGACGCTGATATTTTTTAAATTATGTTCCTTGGCGCCGACGATGGCGATGGCGTTGTCGTCGATCTGGGAGGGCAAGGCACGCCTTGCCCCTACATCAAATAACACTGGCGCGAACGGCGCCGGCGATTTACTTAAATATGGCCGTAGATAAACGCCGGTGTGGGAACGCTCGACGGCGGCGATTTGCGCCGGCGTGCCGACGGCGACGATCTCACCGCCCTTGTCGCCGCCTTCGGGACCGAGGTCGATGATGTGGTCGGCGCACTTGATCACTTCTAAATTATGCTCGATGACGACCACCGAGTGGCCTTGCTCGATCAATTCGTTGAACGCCCAGAGCAAGCGCTCGATGTCGTGGAAGTGAAGACCCGTGGTGGGCTCGTCAAAAATAAACAGCGCGCCGGCCTTTTTCGCCCGCGCCATATGGGACGCGAGTTTCAAACGTTGGGATTCGCCGCCCGAAAGCGTCGTCAGCGGCTGGCCCAGGCGGACGTATTCCAAACCGACGGCGCGCAGCGGCAGCAAGCTGTTGTGGATGTCCGCCGTGTCTTTGAAAAATTCCAACGCGTCGGTGATGGTCAGATCGAGCACCTGGCGAATGTTGCGGCCGCGATAGCTGACTTCGAGAACTTCCTCGCGGTAACGGCTGCCGTGGCATTCGGGACAAGACGTATAAACGTCGGAGAGAAACTGCATCTCGACTTTTTCGAAACCTTCGCCGCGGCAGGTTTCGCAGCGGCCGCCTTCGACGTTGAAGGAAAAAGTCGACGGCGTGTAACCGCGCAGGCGCGATAGGTCGGCGCTGGCGAAAAGTTTACGCACGCCGTCGAAGGCTTTCATGTAAGTCGCCGGATTCGAGCGCGGCGTGGTGCCCACCGGCGCTTGATCGACCAGCAGGACTTCGGAAATTTTTTCGACGCCGAGGATTTTCTCACAATCTGTGACGCTGGCGGTGGGCGCTTCTTTAAGCTTTTTCAGATTGCGGTGCAGTACTTCGTCGACCAAGCTCGATTTGCCCGAGCCCGACACGCCGGTAATGCAGACCAACATGCCGAGGGGAATCTCGATGTCGATGTTCTTTAGATTGTTGGCTTTGGCGCCGATGACTTTGATCGAGCGCGGCAAGAGCGGCCTACGCCGGCGCGCCGGCAACGGAATGGTTTTGCGTTGGCTCAGGTAAGCGGCGGTGAGCGAATTCTCATCCTTGAGCAAGTCGTCATAGGAACCGGCGAACATGATTTCGCCGCCTTGCTCGCCGGCCTTCGGCCCAAGATCGATGATGTGATCGCACTCCTTGATGATCTCAGGATCATGCTCGACGACGACGACGGTATTATGATTGGCGCGCAAGCGCTGGAGAATTTCCACCAAACGCCGGCTGTCGCGCGGATGAAGTCCAATCGACGGCTCGTCGAGGACGTATAGGGTATTCACCAGCGAGGAGCCGATGGCGGTGGTCAAATCGACGCGCTCCAACTCGCCGCCTGACAGCGTGCGCGATTGGCGGTCGAGGGTCAAATATTCCAAACCGACGGCGACCAGATAACCCAAGCGGCGGCGAATCTCGTCGAGGATCAAACTCGACACTTGATCCAAGGCGCCGACGGGTTTGAGGGCGGTGAAAAATTCGTGGGCGGCGGCGACGCCGAGAGCATTGACCTGGGCAATGTCTTTGCCTTCGATGCGATAGCCTAAGCCGTCCGATTTGAGCCGGCTGCCCTGGCAGTCGGGACACATTAGATAGGCACGATAACGCGCCAGCAGCACGCGCACATGCATGCGGTAGCTGCGCCGTTCGAGGCGGCGGAACCAGCCGCGAATGCCGCGATACTCGCCGTCGCCGTCGACGATTAATTGTCTTTGCCCGTCGGACAATTCGCCCCAGGGTTTTTTGCCGGGAATGTTTTTGCGCGCGCAGAAGTCGAGCAAACGTTTCACTCTGCGCTTGCGGTTGATCCACGGCCGGATGGCGCCGTCGCTGAGGGATTTGCCGGGATCGGGGATGATCAAGTCGAGATCGATGTCGATGACCCGGCCAAAGCCTTTGCAAGTCTCGCAGGCGCCGAGCGGACTATTGAATGAAAATAGATTGGGCACCGGCTCGCGGTAGGCAATATCGCAATGGGCGCAGTGGCGCTGGTTGCTGAACGGCTCGCGGCGCCAATCGTCGTCGGGGAAAAATAAATTCAAGCGCCCTTTGCCGTAGTGAAACGCCTGTTCCAAGGACCCGGTGATGCGTTTTTTATTTTGCCCGCGCAAGACGAAGCGGTCGACGATGACTTGCAACGGATCTTTTTTCGCCGGCGCAGCGCTCAATTCGTCGAGCTCGCGAATTTCCCGATTGACCAGCACGCGGTGAAAGCCGGCTTGGCCAAGACCCTTGCGCACTTCGTCCCAGGCCACCGCTGAGGGCGCTAAAGGAAAAGTCAAAACCGTGGCGGTGCCTTCGCCCATGGCTTCGAGCTTGGTAAAGACCGTTTGCGCCGTGTCCCGTTCGACGACACGCTCGCAGCCGCGGCAATGGAGCACGGCGATCTTGGCGAACAGCAACTTAAAATGATCGTGCAGCTCGGTCATGGTGCCGACCGTGGAGCGCGAGGTGCGCACCGGCCGGCTCTGATCGATGGCGATGGTCGGCGGGATGCCTTCGATGCTGTCGACATCGGGTTTGTCCATGCGATCGAGGAACTGGCGCGCGTAGGCGGAAAAACTTTCGACGTAGCGGCGCTGGCCTTCGGCGTAGAGTATGTCGAAGGCCAACGTCGATTTCCCCGAGCCGCTGACGCCGGTGATGACGGTCAGTTGATTGAGCGGAATCTCGATGTCGAGATTCTTCAGATTGTTTTGCCGGGCGCCGAGGATGCGGATCGATTTGCCGTTCATGTGCGAGCTCGGTTTCAGTTTCTAATTTTGCTGGTTCCCAGGTTGCTGCGAAAGAGTTTGCACCACGGAGGACACGAAGCGCACGAAGGTCGGAGTTTAGAATATCAGAACTCTTCGTGTCCGTACCGCGCACGGCTGGAAGCATAAGCCAGCGTGTCAACCTCATACCTCTACCACAGGGCCGGTTCGAATCAAGTTTCATTCGCGCTGATGGTTTGTTAGTTTGCGCCATGCGCATCAGCGAAGTTTTTTACTCGATCCAAGGCGAAGGCCGGCTGCTCGGTGTGCCGTCGGTGTTCATTCGCACGTCCGGTTGTAACCTACGCTGCGTCTGGTGCGATACGCCTTATAGTTCATGGCAGCCGGAAGGCAAGAGCTGGAGTGTTAAGAAACTCCTCGACGAGGTTGTCAAATATCCGGCGCGCCATGTGGTCGTCACCGGCGGCGAACCGCTGTTGGCGCCGGAGGTCGGCACGCTGACCGAGCAATTAAAAGCCGCCGGCCTGCATATCACCATCGAAACCGCGGCGACGCTGTTCAAGCCGGTGCAGTGCGATTTGATTTCCCTCAGTCCGAAGTTGGCCAATTCAACGCCGTGGAAAAGAGCGCGGGGAAAATTCGCCGCGCCGCATGAGCGCCGGCGGCTCAACCTTGGTGTGATTCAGAAATATTTAGACGCCCACGATTATCAGCTCAAGTTTGTCGTCGAGCAAAAAGCGGACTTCGGCGAAATTCGTCGGATCATCGAGCAACTGCGCAACGTCGATGCGGCGCGGGTCTTGATCATGGCGCAGGGGACGACCAACCGAGAGTTGAATCGGCGCGCTAAGTGGATCGTCGAGCAGTGTAAATTTTTTGGCTTCAGTTACACGCCGCGCTTGCATATTCAGCTGTTCGGTAATCGCCGCGGCACGTGATGGCGCGTTGCGCGCCATCACGAATTTCAAATTTCATATCTCAAATTACAGATTTCGGAATGGGTCGGTGTGCGTTTTCTTATTGCGCGGGGCGCATGAGAGCGTTTGCTTGAATGCTCCGAACATCCCCCTTTGGAAAAGGGGGAGCGAGGGGGATTTGGTGGTGTCGTGTCGTGGTTGTCTTGTCGCTGATCGGCTGAGCGGGAACGTCGGCTGGGGTTTCTTCGACAGGGGCGCTCGGCGGCAGGGCTTTATTGTTGAGCCTGGCGTTGATCGTCGGCGCGAGCAGTTTCAAGATCGTCACCGGTAGACCGCTGGTGAAGTGATAGTTTTCGGCGTCGCGGCCTTGGACGAAGGCGGTGATGACGCCGAAATAACGCTGGCCGATGTAGAAGATAAACGTCGCGGTGCGGTTGGTGGCGCGCGAGCTGGTGACGGCGCCGGCGCGATTGAAGGTTTGAAAGCGATTGTCGCCGGAGCCGGTTTTGCCGCCGGCGGTGACGACTTCGCCGTTGGCTAGCTTAAACGCGCCATTCAAGCGGCGCGCCGTGCCCTGTTCGACCACTGTGGCCATGGCGCGGCGGGCGACGCGGGCGACTTCAGGCGCCAGGACTTGCTCGCCTTTGGCTTGGCTCGGTTCGAGCAAAGTTTCGTACGGCGTCGCGGTGGCGAATTGGACTTTATTTAAACTCGTTGACGGCCGGCGTACGCCGTCGTTGACCAATATTCCGACCAGCTCCGCCAGCGCCACGGGACGATCCGAAGAGCTGCCGATGGCGGTGGCGTAAGTGGGCACCAAGGTTTTAAATGGAAAGCCGAGCCGCTGCCAATAGGGCGCCATGCGGTTGAAGGCTTCCTTTTCTATGCGGATGCGCAGGCGCAGATCCTGAGCGCGACGATTGCGGTTGTTGAGTAACCAAGAAGAGCCGGCGCGGCGCGCTTCGCCGCTGTTGGCCCAGAGTTTTTCCCAGGTGAGATTGGGATCGTTGCGAAATTCGCTGGCGCACCAAAGATCGAGCGGGTGAAAGCCGAGCAGATAGGCGTAATCGACCAGCGTCAGGCGCGGGTTGTGAAAGGCGCGGAACAGTTTGCCAACGTCGACTTCGGCGGTGTTGATCTGATGTTGCGTCAGCCAGTCGCTGAGCGCCGGCTCGTCGCTGCCGATATGCCAAGCGAAAAATAGGATCGTCAGGCGCCGCTCGATATTGCCTTTGGTGCCGAGTAAACGGCTGACGATCTCTTCGAGAGTTTGCTTGGCAAAGCTCTGGTAGGCTTTGCGTAACGCGCTACGCGATTCTTCTTCGGCGATCTCCTGGAGCATTCTTTGCCGGTCGGCGTTGGCCGGACTGTTCATCACGTCTTCGGAACGATAACTGAGCCGGGCGCGATGGTAGCTTACCAGGTCGCGCATCAGGCGGATGAAGACTAAGTTGGTCGAGTTGCGAAAAGCGTCGCGCAATTCAAAAATCTGATTGTCGTCTTTGTCGTCGAAATTTTCGAAATGATGCACGCCGCCGCCGGTGAAAAAGGTTTCATAGGGGCTCGCCGAGTAGCGGCGGGTCATGGCCTTGGCGAGAAACGCCGGCAACGCCAGCTGCTTTTCTTCGAGCAACGTCTCGCAGCTCCACTTGGTGAGCGGATCGATCGCGGCCTTGGCTCGTTCTGACAATTCCGTGGCATCGAGCCCGCCGAGTTCCTTGTGCAGCTCGGCGATGATTTCTAAATAATGGGTCAAGGTGCGGAGCTTCGCCGTACTGCCCAGTTCGAGTTTGACGCTTTTATTGAAATCGAAGGGCGCGGCGAAATTATCCGCCTGGACGCGCACCAGATTGCCGGTCGCTGTCGCCTCGACGAGGAGAAAAGAGTAAATCACTTTGCTCGGATCGTCCTGTTCGAGCAGCCGCTCGCCGTTCAAACCGAGAGCGTCGACGACTTTCTTGTCGGCCAGGCGGCCGATGAATTCAGTGACCTGCTTTTGCAGCGGCACGTCGATGGTGCTGTCGACTCGCAGGTGCAGCCGGTTCAAGTCGTAGAGATTGGCTACGCCCAGCGACTCCATCATGGTGTTGCGGATGGCGTTGGCGGCTTTGTTCTTGACCGAGGACGGTTGCGGCGGCAGCGGCGCGCTGGATAAAAACTTGATCGGGGTTTTTTGCAGCTGGTCGGCGAATTCACTGTCGATGACGCCTTCGCGCGCCATGAGCCGGGTAAACTGGCCGACTTTCTCCTCCAACGAATCGCGCTCGTCGATCAGAAAGACCGATGGCGCGCGCACCGAGATCAGCAAGGTGAGGGCGTGCTTGAAGGCGCGGATTTTCTCGGCGCTGCTGTCCGGCCCTTGGAGCGCTTTCACCACATCATTCAAACTCAGGCCGAACCAAGCGTGCAGTCCTTCGCCCAAGCCGTGAATCTCGCCGTAGCTCGGCGCCGCCGCCAGCGGCACGGTGTTCAAATAATTGACCACGATGCTTTCGCGCCAAGCTTTGGTGTTGGCCCCTTCGCGGTAGGCTTTCAAACTGGCGCCGACGATTTGGCGCAATTTTTCCACCGGCCCGTCGGTGCGGCCATTGGGCGAGTGGCGAAATTTTTCCAACTGCACGGCGAGTGTACTGCCGCCTTGAACCGGCACCGGCAGCGACAACTTGGAGCCGAGATAAAAGAGCGCAGCTTTGAAAATGCGCTCCCATTCGATCACCGGGTTTTGCCACGGCGTCGCCGGCCGGTCGAGGTCGCGGTTTTCTAAAAACAGCAGCGTCTTGACCAGCAGCGGCGGGATATCGTCGATCTTTTGAAAAAGAAAATCCGCTTGGGCGTAGTGAAACAGCTGCGCGCCGTCGGCGCCGAGAATTTCCAGCCCAGTGTCAGGCCGTTCAAGATAGGGCGGCGACACGCCCCGATCGAGCAGCGTCCGCATGGTTTCCGACTGGCGCGTCTGTTGGCTTACCCGATAGCCCTGGGCTTCGAGTTTGGACTGGAATTGCGCCAGCTTCGAATAGCCGCGCCGATCGTCAAAGGGGGCTGCGCGCGGAAAGCGGATTTTTTTGTTCCGTCCATTCTCCAACTTGTAGGACAAACGCTCGTTGGTGCTGGTGAAAAACCAGGATTGCAAAACCGAGGTCTGCATCTCGATGAACAGACAAGCGGCGACGATGGCGAACAGCGCCAACCACCAAAGCCAGACTTTGAGCTTGGTGAAGTTGAGAAAGAAAAAAAACCGGGAGGCGAACGACGGGCGGCGTGGCGCATCAGATGGGATAGTTTTTCCGCTCATCGAAGTGTGCTCGCATGATAACACACTGGCGGAAAAAACCTAAGATGCTTTTTAGTTGAGAGGATGAATGCTGGCGATGACCGTTGCGGAAGATGTTCAGGATTTTCTCCCGCAAAGGCGCCAAGCCGCAAAGTTAAATAAGACTCGACGACGAAAAATTCGCCAAACCAAATTTCCGAACTTAGCGTCTTTGCGCCTTTGCGGGAGAAAAATCCGAGTTAATTCCAGTCGGCGAGGACACCCATATCTTGGCCGCCGCCGTGTTGGAAGACAACCCGCTTGCCGGTCTTTTCGTCGATCTCATTTCTCTGGCCGCCGGCTTTGGCGACGTCTTCCGCGGTGGCTTTGTGGCTATTGCCTAACAAGATCATCGGCTCGTCATTGGGATTGGACCCTTCGTAAAATTCATGGGCCGGGATGCTGATGATCTGCCCCTGGGAGACCTCGTGGGTTTCATTGCGCCCTTTGACGATGCCTTTGCCGGTCAAAACATAATAGCTCCGGTCCGACGGATGGTTGTGCATGACTTGCACGTCTCCGGGGGGAAAAATCAGAATCCAGGTTTCTAAATTCTCCCGGCGGAACAGATCGATGCGGCGCTGGCCTTTTTTGCGGCCCTTGGACATTTCCAAAACATCTAAGACTTTCATGGGAACCTCCTTTTGAGTTACCGTTACTAATGACGCAAATCTATTCCCGTCGGTCTCACCCTGTCAAGGTCAAGTTTGTCTGCCGGCGCCAACCGTAATATAGGAGTCTTTAGGCTTTACGTGTGTCGTTCAGATGGTTTTGTTCATCACGAAGGCACGAAGGACACGAAGGGCTCGGAAAATAAAACTCCGAACTTCGTGCTCTTCGTGTCCTTCGTGGTGAAAACATCTTCACACGAAACTCGGAATCATCACAAAGGAGAAAAGGTCATGAGTCTAACCAAGCTCAGTTGCATGTACGGCCATCTCGAAGGTATCGACGGCAAGTTCGCCCGCGACATCACCGGCTATCTGTCTATCGACGCCGGCATTTACGCCAAACATGGTCTGGAGGTTTCTTGGAATCATGTGCAAGGAACCGAAGAACGATATCGGAGATTGGCAAATGGTGAAGCGCAGCTTTCGTTCGTCGTCGGGCGCGCCTCGTTGCAACATTTTCTCGACACCAAGACGACTCGAGTGATTGGTTGCGCGATGAATACTTGTCCCTATCTGTTGGTTGCCGACGGGGCGATTAAAGAGATCAAAGATTTGAAAGGCCAAACCGTGGTCTGCCGCGAAGGGCCGGCGCGCGGCGTGCCGCTGGGTTGGCAGTTCCAACAGCTCGGCGGCCTTGCCTTGGGTCACGACTTCCAACTCAAGCTCGTGCCGAGCGACCAAGAAGCGTTTCATACGCTGCTCGACAAGAAAGCCGCGGCGGCGATCGTGCCGCGTCCCTACGGATTTGTCGCCGAAGACAAGGGCTTTCACCGCATGGTCGAGTGGAACGACTTGGTTGACGATCCATTGCCAATCACCATCGAGACCACGCAGAAGCTCTTCGGTGAGCGCGAGAAAGACTTCAGAGCGTTTCTCGCCGCGCACAGCGAAGGGATCGTTCACGCCAAGGCCAATCGTGAGAAAGCGGTGCAGCTGCTGATCGACAAGTTCGGCCACTATCGTTCGCTGGCCGAGAGGACGTTCGACGATTATCTTTGTTATATGGATGAGTCGTTGACGGTCGACGTAAAGCAGCTGAGTAAGTTGTTGGCCCAAGTTGCGTTGCAGTCCGTTCAGAACGCCCGCGAAGTGGCAGCCGAGTGGCTGATGGCTGGAGCGCTGCTGTCTTAGTAGGGGCGACCGGCGGTCGCCCTTTTCGAACTTCTAGGCCTAGCGGAACCGACTCGTTTCTTGCTATATGTCAGCCGCTGGCGTGATTGTACGTCGGACAAAACTATCGGGGCTGGAGTGTGATCGAATGACGAAATTCTCATTGCTTTGTCCAAGCATCTTTCAAGTCTCCCGCGCTATGGCAGCTCTAGGCTTGATCTTTTTTTGTAACTCGAATGGCTCTGCCGCCGAGGTGACCATCGCGCTGCCGACGAAAAGTTTTCAGCAGATTATTTTTCCGCTGGCGGTTGAGCGCGGTTACATGAAGGAAGAGGGCATCGATCTGAAGATCACTTTCATGGAGCCGACGCCGAGTATTCAAGCGCTGGTCGCCGACAGTATTCAACTCACCGGTTCCGGCGGCAGCGCCATGGTGGCGATCGCGCGCGGCAATGTGCCGATGAGAGTTGTGCTGGCGGTCAACGATCGCGTGCATCAGTGGATTCTCAGCCGGCCCAACATCACGAGCTTGCGAGATTTGAAAGGCAAGATTGTCGCCACGCCGGGCATCGCCGCGGTTTCCACTTTTATGTTTAAACAGGTGCTGTCGAAGTATGGCCTCGACGGCAGCAAGGATGTCACCTTCGTCGATCCCGGCGTTGGCAATCAGGTGGCCGCGTTGATCTCCGGCGCCGCCGAAGGCGCCATCGCCAGCGTCGAACAGCGCTACGCCGGCGTCGACGCTGGCATGAAAGAGCTCTTGTATTTGGGTAACGAAGTGAAAAATTCCTGGGGCACGACGGCGGCTTCGGACAAGTTCATCAAAGAACAGCCCAGGCTCTTGGCCGGCTTCATACGTGCGACGCTCAAAGCGCTGCGCTTGATCAAGCGCGAGCGCGACGGAACTATCGCCGCGTACGCGAAATTTTCCGGCTTACCGGCAGCGACAGCCACTCGGCTTTACAACGATTTAATCGGCACATTTACGGCGGGCGGCAGCGTCGACCTCGACACGCAGAAAAGCGATCTCGAAGTGATTCGCCAAGTTTTGGATGCCAAGGAAGCGTTGCCGGCGGCGCGGGTTTTCGATTTCAGCGCGGCGCTGGAAGCGGACGCGCAGCTCAACAAGACTGGCTGGAAACCATAGATTACGTTTCAAACCGTGAAAAATTAAAATGCACACTAAAGGAGAAAACCCATGGCAGGCATAATCGATTCGGATACGCATATATCGGAAGGCGAGGCGATGTGGGCGATGATGGACAAGGAGATGTACGGGCGCCGGCCAGTGTTGATCAAAAGCCCGGAAGACACGCTCTACGGGCCGCGCAATGCGTTTTGGTTGATCGACGGTAATATTTTCCCCAAACCCAACGGCAAGGGCAGCTTTCGTTTGATCACGCCGTCGGCGTCCAAGCTTGAATCTTCCCGCGGCGATATTCACCTCGCCTATCGCGAGATGACCGACATCCCCGGCCGGCTGCGCGATATGGACAAGCTCGGCGTCGATCTGCAGGTTGTTTTTCCGACTTTGTTCTTGATCTACATCACCGACGATGCCGCCCTCGATATCGCCATGGCGCGGGCCTACAACCGCTTCATCGCTCAGGCCTGCGCGAAATCCGGCGGGCGCATTCGTTGGGTGGTGGTGCCGCCGCTGCACTCGGTCGAGGAATCGGTGAAGGAAATCAAATGGGGCAAAGACAACGGCGCGGTGGGGGTGTTCTTCCGCGGCATCGAGGGGCAGCGTACGCTCGACAATCCTTATTTCAATCCGATTTACCAGGCGGCCAGCGATACCGGTCTGCCGATTCTGATCCACACCGGCGCCGGCTGTCCGTTGTTCATCAATCTGTTCGATGTCGAGCGCAACCACACCTTTGGTCACAGCCGGGTGCAGCCATTGTTCGCCTTCCGCGATCTGATCGCCAACAAAATTCCTGAGCAGTTTCCCAAACTCAAGTTCGGCTTCATCGAAGCATCGGCCGGCTGGGTGCCGTTCATGATGCACATCATCAAGCGGCTGTTCAAAGAAAAATGGAAGTTCGCCAACGACGCCGACATGTTCCGCGAGTATCGGATTTTCGTTGCCGCCGAAGCCGACGAGGATGTCAGCTACATCGCCCAGTACACCGGCGAAGATCATCTGATCATCGGTTCGGACTACGGCCATCAAGATCCGTCGGAAGAACGGCAATTGGTCGCCGCCATGCGCGCCCGCGAAGACATCGCGCCGGCGCTGACGAATAAAATTTTCTTCGACAATCCGAAATTGCTCTATCCGCTGAACTGATTCGTGCGTCAACACTCACTTGATCCATCCTTTTCCTCACCCTCTCCCGCGTGCGGAAGAGGGTGAGGGTGGTTTTCAACCGAGGAGCGACGATGAAATACCGATCGAAGCTGATCTCGTCCATGGGAAGTTGCCGGTTGTTGGCCGTCGCGTTATCCGCGCATTGCTTCTCTTTAAGTCCCGTCAGCGCTCAGTCATTGCAGATCGTCAACATGGCGATTCCGGCGCGCAGCTTTCAGATGGTCATCTATCCCGTTGCCCAGCAAAAGGGCTACATGAAAGAAGAAGGCCTCGACTCGCGGGTGATCTTCATCGCCGCGACCACGAGCATTCAAGCGATGCTCGGTGGCGACGTGCACTTCACCGGCGCGGGCACCAGCGCATTAGTCAGCGTGGCGCGTTCAAGTACGCCGCTCAAAGTTGTTTTGGCGACCAACGACCGGGTGTTGCAGTGGCTGGTGACCAGACCGGAAATCCAAAGCCCGAAAGATTTGAAAGGCAAGAAGATCGCCGTTACCGGCATCGCCGCGATGGCGACTTATATATTGAAGCAGGTTTTGACCAAGCACGGCCTCGACGCCAATAAAGATGTAACTTATTTGGATGTCGGCGCCACCAATCAACTGCCGGCGCTGCTCGGCGGCGGCTTCGAAGCGGCGACGCTGAGCGTCGAACAACGCTACGTCGCCCTCGACAAAGGCATGAAGGAGATGTTTTTCTTCGGCAACGAAGTAAAAAATTCTTGGGGCACGTTGGCGACCACCGATAAACTGATCAAGGAAAATCCCAAAATGATTGCCGGCGTTATGCGCGCGACCTTGAAAGCGATGCGCTACATCCGGCATGACAAGGAAGGGACGATCGTGGAGATGATCAAGTTCGCCAACGTTTCACGCCAACAGGCGATCCGTGTCTACGATGATATCATTCCAACCTTCACGCGCGCCGGCGTGGTCGATGACGAGACGCAGAGAAACGATCTCAACATCATCCGCCAAGTGATCAATGGTAATGAAACTCTGCCCAACGCCAAAGGCTATGACTTCAGTATCGCTCTGGAGGCGGAGCAGCAGTTGAATAAGAGCGGCTGGAAGCCGTGACCGAGTAGGGTGCGCTAGGCGCACCATTTTGATCAAGTCACGGTGCGCAAGCGCACCCTACGGGATGAAAGTGAAACATTCATGATTGAAGCCCTGGGCATGGTTAGCGGCATCGTCATGCCGTTCTTCAATATTCCGTTGATTCTGCGCATCGTCCGGCGCCGCTCTTCCGAGGATATTAGTTTGGTCTGGGTAGTCGGCGCGTGGATCTGTGTGATGGGAATGGTGCCGCAAAGCTTGCAGTCGACCGATCCAGTTTTGATGATGTTCGGTATCGTCAACGGTCTCTTTTTTACCGGCGTGTTTGTGAGCGTGCTGCTATTTCATCCCGCCATCAAGAAAAGATTTCGACACCGCGATTAATCGATCCTGGCGGTTTCTTGCGCTGAGACTTGGACGGAGGCGAAGTTCAAGCTCGCTGAGCAAGGTCGGTCTTCGCCAACTCCTCGACAAACTTCACCAGCCCGGAGTGATCGAGATCGCCGAGCCCCATGCCTTTCATCGCGGTCATTATTTGACCGACGACGCCGGTGACCATCAGCGGCACGCCATATTCTGAGCCAGTCGCGAGGGCGATCTTCATGTCCTTCTCGTGCAAACGGATGCGGAAGCCGGGCTTAAAATTTCGGTCGAGCATTTTCTGACCATGGGCTTCGAGGATTTTCGACTGGGCGAAGCCGCCGAGCAGCGCTAGTCTGACCTTCGCCGGATCGACGCCGGCTTTGGCGGCGAGCACCAGCGCTTCGCTGACGATCGCGATGGTCGTGCCGACGACCATTTGGTTTGCGGCTTTGGTTACCTGTCCGGCACCAGCGTCGCCGACATGGACGATATTTTTGCCGAGCTTCTCGAAGATCGGCATGGCACGTTCGACCGCCGACGTTTTTCCGCCGATCATGATCGATAGCGCCGCGGCGATGGCGCCAGCTTCACCACCGCTCACCGGCGCGTCGAGCATATCGCAGCCGCGCTTTTCGGCTTCCACGGCAAGCTTGCGCGCGACCACCGGCGAGATGCTCGACATGTCGATCAGTAACGTTGCCGATTTTACACCGGCGAAGATGCCTTGCTCACCGGCGTAAACTAATTCCACATCCGGTGAATCAGGCAGCATGGTGATGATGACTTCGCTGCGCGCCGCGACTTCTTGCGAATTCGCCGCAACCTGGGCGCCTTCTTTGCTCAGCTCATCGACCGCCGCGCGGCTCCGGTTATGAATTACCAAAGGATATCCTGCTTTGAGTAGGTGGCGCGCCATGGGTTTGCCCATGATGCCGAGACCGATGAAACCGAGGGTTGGGTTGCTCATGATTATCTCCTATTCAAGTTCGCGGCTATAGAATAACTTTCTCGGAGTCCTTCGACAGGCTCAGGACGAACGGAAAAACCACTGCGGAGAACGCTACACATTGTTCGACGTTCTACGGCAAGTAGCTCAGATCGATGACCTGCTGCGGCGTGACGCTTTTCGCTTTGGGATTTTCTTTCACTAGTTCGTCGATGGCCAATTGGATTCCCTTCAACGTCGGTTTGCCGTCGTCTGGGAAGGCGCGGGCGCGGAAGTTGTAGTCGGCCTCGGCAAGCTGGCGGTCGTCGGTACGGATCGCTTTCATGGTTTCTTTGACGGCGCCCTCGCGGTTGGTTTTGTAGTAACGGATCGATTCAACATAGGCGCGCAGGAAACGGCGCAGCGCGTCGGGATTGTTTTTCAAATAGTCGCCGCGACTGACCACGCCGGTCATCTGATAATCGATTTCCTTTTCGGCGAAGTCGACTAGGGGATTCAGGCCGGCTTTCTTGGCGACATGGCTGACGCCAGAGATCAGCGACGTCGCGTCGATGCTGCCCGCTTGTAGCGCGTTGATGCGCCCCACCGAGCCGCCGCCTTGGATAAATTTTACGTCGGTCTTGAGATTCAATCCGAGCTGCTCCAATGCCATCCTAGTCGCCAGTTCGTCGGTGCTGCCGTAGCGCGTGATGCCGACGACTTTACCTTTGAGTTGCGCGGCGCCGGTGATGTTGGGCCGGCTGAAAAACGTGTAGGGAAAACGGTTATTGACGCCGCCGACGATCTTCACGTCGGCGCCTTCGACGTAGCCGTGCAGGAAAACCGTGGCGCTGGTGGTGATGATGTCGAGGCTTTTCGCGAGCAACACCTGCATAGCCACTGGACCGCCGGTGATTAGAACAATTTCCAATTCGAGATTATGTTTCCTGAGAATGCCGGCGTCTTTGGCCAAGGCGAAGGCGACTTTTTCAGTGCTGGTGGCGGCGGTGGTGCCGAGGCGAATCTTGGTGACTTGGGCGTCGGCATTGCCCATTGTCAGCGCGGCAAAGAGTGCGAGTAAGAATACAGACAAGCTTCTCAAGATTAGAATTTCTCCCATGGGTGTTTTGTTTCAGTCAGATATGACAAATGGGCGGGTAAACGCAAGGCGGTGAATGGGGTGGGACAGTTGCGACCGTCCCCTACATTCGGATATGCCTTTGTCATCGTAATTTGGTTGCGGTATGTTACGGGCAAGATGGAAACAAAAATATTTTCATGGCTGGGCAGAGAGTTTGTCGAGATTGTCGGCGAAGCGCGAACCGGTGTGGCGGTCGAGGCCGCGACCGCCGAGTTGTTTCAGAGATTCGCCGACACCCTCAGTCCGCTCGGTTTGTCGCTCGATAACGCGGTGCGGATTCGGGTCTTCGGCCGCGACCGACAGGCGCGTACAGACGCGACGGTGGCGCGCTCCATGGTTCTCAACGGCAACCGGCGCGCCGCGAGTTCGAGTTTCATATCGCAGGAATGGTACGATTCGAACGGCGCCGCTGGACTGGAACTGCTGGTCATGCGGCCGCTGAATTCCGCCGCGCGAAGACAGCCGGTCGATTTCGTACCGGCGCGCAATTATCTCTGCTATCTAGTTTACGATTCGCTGTTGTTTTTCTCCGGCTTTACTTCCGAGGGGGCGACTTTGGCAGAGCAGGTTAGTGATGTGCTCGGCACCTTGGATCGCGCCTTCGCGCGGGCGCAAACCGATTGGTCGAAAGTGAAAAAATTATCGTTGTTGCTGCAACGCGGTTCAAATGTTGACAAGGTGCGGCAAGTTCTTGCCGCCGCTAATCGTCTGAGCGTGCCAGACATAGAGTTTACGTTTGTCGATGGTTTCGCCGGCGAAAAATATTTGGTCGAGATCGAGGCGACGGCGTTGGCTGTTTAGGACGCCCTCGCTACGGCCCTGCGGGCCTACTCGGGCAATCGGAAGGAATGCTCGATGATTTCGCACGCCAGCAAAGCGACGGCGTTGATAAAAGGTTAAGAGCGGTCCGACTTCCTTTCCGATTCCCTGAGTAGCGACCGTCGTCGGTCGTGTAGCGAGGGGTGCAATTTTACTCTTCGATCACTTCTTCCAAAACAGCTCCCTGAATTCTTTCTCGTATTCACTAACCTTGCGGAACATGTCGGCGGGGACGTAGTGGATTTTTAGCGCGGCTTGATCGAGCTTCGAGATTGTCGGTTTGACGCTCGGACGGACCGGTACGCGTGACAGGTTCTTGATGATCGTTTGACCTTCTTCCGACATGACGTAGTTGATCAGCAGCTTGCCGGCATTGGTATGGGGAGCTTTGGTCGAGAGCGCGATGACATTGATCGAGGTGACGATGGGATCGGACGTGGCCGACCAGTCGACGCGCGCGCCTTTTTGTTTGAGCTGTTCGATCTCGAAGGGAAAAACCAGCGCGGCGTGAAATTCTCCCGCCGCGAGTAGCTGGGCAAGCAGACTATGGCCGCGGCGGAGCTGCGGCTGTTGCGCCGCCAGGGCGCGCAGAAATTTTCCGGCTTTCTCCCGGCCCCAGTAGTCGACCAGCGTGCCGTACCACTCGAACTCTTCTTCGTCCATGGCGAACTTGCCCTTCCAAAAGGGCGCGAGTAAATCATTCCAATCCTTGGGGCGATCCTTTTCGCCGAGCATCGCGGTGTTGTAGCCGATCACGAAGTTGCGCGCATAGATCGCGGTGAAGTTTTTGTCGCGGTCTTTGGCACGCGCCGGATAGGCTTCGGCTTCCGGCGGGTCATAGGCTTGCAGCAGGTTGCGCGATTTGAGCAAGCCCATCTCCATGCTGCTGACGCTCACGACATCGGATAAAAATTGGCCCGCCGAGGTTTCCGCCAACACGCGCTGGCGCAGCTTCTCGCCGGTGCTGCGCAGCACTTGAACTTTGAGAAACGGATATTTTTTGCTGAAGCCGGCAACGATCGCCTGGTTATCGCCGGCGGAAGTGGTGGTGTACCAGACGACTTCCTTGTCGTTCTTCGCGGCGGTGGTGAGTGAATTCAAATCGGCCTGCGCCCAAGCGTCGATTCCAAATAGCAACGCAATGATCAGCAGCGCAAAAGTTTTTTTCATCGGATTTTCTTAGGCGTACTCGCGATAGAGACCTTCGAATTTGCCGAGCTTGATGCGCACCATGTATTGAGCGCTTTCACGAACCAGCCGTTCCTCACGGGGGGTTTTGACCATCTTGGCGATCAGCTCCGCCGAGCGCGCGGTGTGGTCCTGGTCGGCGACCATGTGGACGGAGAAAAACGTCAGGTCGCGGTCCGAGAGGCCGTAGTATTTGCGGCCGGCGTTCAAGAATTCTTTCGAGTAACGGCAGACCATGCTTTCGCTGGTCAGCGCCGAGGCGCGATTTTGCGGCGCGTAGCCCATCAGCGTGTTGTAGACCGTGCGCGCGGAATGAATCTGACATTCGAACATCTGCGTCGCCTCGCTGAAGTCTTCTTCTTTGAGACCGATGGCGAGGCCAAAGCGTTTCGCCAAGTCGGGGTGGCTTTGCTCTTCGGTGAATTGCTCGGTGAAGTAGTCGAACATCACCGGCTCGTGGGCGTTTTTCACCATGCCGAGCGCGAAGGACTTTAGAATCGCTTTGTTGTGCAGGTAGTGCTGGATCGCCCAGCCCTGCATTCTTTTGAGCGATAATTTGCCCGCGCGCAGTTCGGTGAAATACTGCGTGTCCAGCAAACTCTGAATGCCTGGTTCGATGATTTCTTTTCTTACCGAATCAACGAGCGCTTTGCCGTCTATCATATAAAACTCCTTTGCCAACTGATTACTGACAACTATTATTTCCCAGCCAACACCTGATCGAGCAAGCTGTAGTCGGTTACCGCGGCGACATTGACTGGCGCCGGGATCTGCTTCTGAGCATAAGCTAGGTCAAAATATTCTTGCATGTCTTTGATCGCGATCTTGCCATCCGCTGTCAGCGTCGACAGCCATTGCTCATAAACCGTCTCGGCGATTTTTTGCTCGATGCGCCAGCGCTCGCGAATGTAATTGACCACCCAGTTGCGCTCCTTGTGGCTGAATGCGTTGGCGTCGAGCATGACGCGCATGACGCTCTTGATGCGGTTGGCGTCGTTTTTTAGTCTGACGTCGTTGACCACTAAGCCGCTGGTGGGAAACTGCATGGGCAACTCGTCCGCCGAGGCGATCTGGCGAAATCCTTTTTGCGTCATGATGACGTTATGCGGGCCGGAGAGCACCGCCGCCGACACCGCGCCTTGGCCGAGACTGGTTACGGTGTTCGACACGGAACCGGTTTGCGTGAAACTAACCTTTTCCGGATCGCCACCCTTCGCCTTCAATAGCAGACGCACGACCAAATGCTGCAAGCTGCCGATGCGATCGACGCCGATGCGTTTGCCGGCGAGATTGCTGACGGATGAAACGGTTGGCTCGGCGACGAGAAAGAACGGCGGCTTGCGCAGGCCGATCATCACGCCCTTGAGCGGCGCGCCTTGGGCGGTGGCGACGATGCCGGTGGTGTAGCCGGTCAAGAAGTCTATTTCACCGGCGGCTAGCGCTGCCACCGGCAACGGGCCGGCCATCTGAATCAACTCGACATCAATGCCATGCTTTTTGAATAAGCCGGCGTCGCGGGCGATGAAGATATTCAAAAACGAGACGCTGAAGGCGGAGTAGGCCATGCGCACACGGCGATTGTCTTGAGCGAGCGCGCCACCGGCAATTAGCAACGGCAGTAGAAAGACTAGCCACGCGATGCGCGGCTGGAAGCTTCGATTGCTTGATGTCTTACCAGTCACGCAGCGACTATATCCAGCGTCGAAAGCTTGTCAACGTTTCGCCGTGGCAAAGTTGGGTGGCTAAACGAACAAGACCGAGCCTGGGCTCGGTCTTGTTCGTTTAGGCTGATTGTCGAATCGTTGCGTTATGCCTGCGGGATCACCAGCAACGCGCCGGCCCGGACGAAGCGGGCTTGGCGCAGGCCGTTGGCTTGTAAGATGCGCTGCACCGATGCGTTGTAACGGCGGGCGATTTGAAAAATCGTCTCACCCGGTTTGACTCGGTGGTGCACTACCTGAGTTTGCACCGCCGGTTGGCGCGTCGTTGGCTGCGCTTGGACGACGGCGACGGGCGGTTCACTGCTGCGATCTTGCGGTAGCTTTACGCGATAACCGGCCGGCGCGATGCTCATGGCCGGGCTCAGTGCCGGGTTCCAACTGAGCAACTCGTCGCGGCTCAAGCCGCTGGTCTTGATCAACGAAGCGACTGAAGTGTTGGCGCTCAGCTGAATTTCTTGCACGGGCGCCGCCGGCTCGAGTTTGAGTCCGGGAAAGTATTGATCGTACTTGCTGCCGATCTCGACCGCGGCGAGGAATTCGGCATAAAAGTGTTTCGGCGCGAAGCCAAAGTAGGGATGTTGATAACGTTGAATCAGATCGACGAGGTTATTCGAACCGACTTCGCGGACGGCGCGAGCGATGCCGGCGGGGCCGTAATTATAAGACGTGATCGCCAGCGGCCAACTGCCCAAGAAATCGTAGGCTTGTTTCAAATAGGCCGCGGCGGCGCGAGATGCGTCGTAGGGATCGCGCCGTTCGTCGATGGCGGCGTTGACGCGCATGTACTGGCGCCCGGTGGCGGGCATGAATTGCCAAATGCCCAAGGCGCCGACCGACGAACGGGCGCTGTTGTCGTAGGACGATTCGACGATCGGCAAATAGGTCAGCTCCGCCGGTAAACCACGCTCGCGAAAAATTTGCTGGATCTGGGCGATGTATCGGCCCGAGCGTTTGATGCCGGCGGCGGTGCGTTCTTTGACGCCGCGCTGGGCTTTGACGCGCTCGATGTCGACGTTGTTGGCCGCGGCGATGCGGGCGCGCTCGCCATTGATATATTCGTTGCTGCGGCTGTCTGGGCCGACATCGTTCGCTTCGTAGATCTTGCTCGGATCCTGAGGATCGAAGTAGATCAACTGGGCGAGACTATATTCGGTGAAAATCTTTTTCCAGAATTCGATCGATGACTCGAGTCCCGCCGGGATCGGAAACGAATACTGACTGGACGAATTGATTTGGGCACCGACCTGGGCCGGCGCAAAAGCCAAAACGCATATCAACAGAAGTGAGAACCGCCTCATATGTGCACCCATCGTTGTCACCTCCTTATAAAACCCACAACCACAGAGCAGCAACTCAAGTGCCAACGCACATGGAGCGTATTGTAGGGAAGTTTCTTGGTATAAACAATCCTATCTTGGCAGTTAAACGATTGCTGACGCGGTTTGTTGCCGGCGAACTTGCACTGTGAGGGTAGCGCGGTCAGGCAAATAGTTCCTAAAAGTATATTCCCGGCCGCGATTTGACGCGGCCGGCGGCACTGACTATAATGCGGCGAAATTTAGTTGGGGGGTTGGATTTGGAATATTCGACGTTAGTTTTGCTGGCGGAAGCGGTGCTGCGCGCGATCTTGGGTTGGCGCATGTTGATCAGCGGCGTGAGCAATGTCCAGCGCTGGCCCAATCCGGTGCAGACCGCGAGCATCTTGTTTCCCAAGGGCGCGACTTTTTTCGGCGCGGCGGCGACCTTTTTAATGATCGTCGGTGGTTTCGGCACGGCGGTGGGATTTCAGACGCCGATCTGCGCGGTGATGATTATTATTTTTCTGCTGCCGACTTTCGCTCTGCACTGGCATTGGCTCAAAGTGCTGCCGACCATGGTGCCGGTCGTCCAAGCGGCGCTCAAAGACGACAAGACGAAAAATTATTTTCGTTCCTTCGACCGGCAATCCTATCATGCCCACGAAGTCGGCCTGCGCGACAATTTGGTTTTCGTTTCCGCCGCAGTTTATTTCGCCGTCAAAGGCAGCGCCGGCTTCGGCATCGACAATTGGCTCAGTAATTGGGTTATCCGATTCTTCTAAAGACCAGCGACGAATCGTCCTGGATTGAGAATTGTCTGCGGGTCGAACTTCTGTTTGATTTCGCGCATCAGCGCGAACGCCGGCGGCGTCGGCCCCCAAACTTCTACGCCCTGCTTGAGTGCCGCCGGCGCGGCGAACATGACCGCGTAGCCGCGCTCTTGTCGAGCTAACTCGATCAGTCGTGAAAACTCGCCGGCGAAAGCGCGATTCGCCGGACCGGCAAACCATATAATGCCTAGCGCCATGTCGGCGGCGATCACTGTCGTCGCGGTCTGAGAATTTTCTCGTGCGCGGATCATCGCCTTCAGTGATTTTCGCGGTATCGTCAAGCGAAAAGCCAACTGTTCAGCGGCGAAAGGCAGGTCGCGCAGATCTTGCCAGAGATGCTGAGCGCTTTGTGCTGGCAGCGATTCGCTACGCATGCCGAGCTGTTGCGCCATGGAATCTACTTCGCGCAGCTGGCGCGCGACGGTTTCGGCGAATCCTTCGAAGCTGACCGCGAGCTGCCAATTTTTCTCGCCGTCGCCGCGCAGAAACAGTGCGGCGGGTAGCAGTTTCGAATTGTTAATTGCGTCGGCTAATTCTTCAACTTGTTTCAAGCTGCCCTGAGCGACGGCGCTGGCGCTGTGCTCTGGAATCGGTGCGACGCGCATCGTCAATTCCGTGATGATGCCCAAAGTGCCGAGCGAACCGGTGAACAGTTTACACATGTCGTAGCCGGCGACGTTCTTGACGACTTTGCCGCCGGCTTTGATCTGCTCGCCGGAAGCGAGCGCGACTTTCATGCCGATCACCAGATCGCGCACGGCGCCCCAACTGCTTCTTCGCGGCCCATACAAATTCGCCGCGACTATGCCGCCGAGAGTCGCGCGTTCGGGAAACGGCGCATCGAAGGGCGCGAATTGTTTTTGCTTCGTCAGCTCCGCTTGCAGAGCGTTCAGCGTCATGCCGCTTTGTACCGTAACGGTGAGATTGGCGGCATCGTGTTCGATCAATCGATTCAACTGCGTCGTGGCGATGACCACGTCGGCTTGGCGCGGCGGATTGCCGAGCGCCATCGCCGTGCCGCCGCCCCAGGGAATCACCGCCGCTCGAACGCTATTGCAAATTCGTAGCGCGACGGCCAACTGTTCTGCTGACACCGGTTGGCAAATCAACGCCGGGACTTTGCCATCGACGGCGTGGGCCGCCAGTGTGCTGGGTTCGGTGCTGACGTTGGCGGCGCCGAGTTCGCTTTCGAGTTGGCGCGTCAGTTGCTCGGCGGAGATTTTCATTTCGTCTCGGCGTCGTCGTCGCCGTAGGCGCGATCGAGCAAGTCCATTAAATGGTAGACGGTAACGTTGGGGCCGTAGGTTTGCGCGCCGTAGCGCAGCTGCAACATGCAGCCGGGATTGGGCGCGACCACGGCGTCGGTATGCGTCGCGCTGACGGACTGCATTTTTTCCTTGAGCAGATGCTGCGACATAACTGGATGCGTAATGTTGTAAATCCCGGCGCTGCCGCAGCAGCGGTCGGAACCTTCCATCTCGACCAGCTTCACACCGGGAATCGCTTGCAAGAGTTGGCGCGGCTGGCGGCGAATTTTTTGTCCGTGCGCGAGATGGCAAGGATCTTGATAGGTGACGGTCATATTCACTGGCGTCATTGCGCCGACCAGGCCGAGGTCGGCGAGAAATTCGCCGGCGTCTTTGACCAAGTTGCTAAAGCGTTTCGCTTTTTCGGCATACTCGGCGTCGTCACGCAGCAGGTAGTCGTATTCCTTCATCGCCGCGCCGCAACCGGCTGCGTTGACGACAATGGCGTCCACTTCCGCTTCGAGGAAGGCGTCGATGTTGCGGCGCGCCATTTGCTTTGCCGCCACGTTCTCGCCGTTGTGCGTGTTGAGCGCGCCGCAACAGATTTGCCGCATGGGAAAGATCACTTCGCAACCGTTAAGCCGCAGCACGCGCACGGTGGCGGCATTCACTTCGCCGAACATCAGCGGCATGACGCAGCCGTTGAGCATGGCGACCCGGGCGCGGCGCGGGCCGATGGCCGGCAGAACATTCGCTTCAGGCTGAAAAAACTTTTTCGCCATCGCCGGCAGCATGGCGTCCATGTCGCGCAGTTTCTGTGGCAGTAACGGACGCAGGAGTTTTTGCAGTCCGCTGCGCTGGTACAAACGCAGGAGTGCGAAGGCGAGCTTGAGACGGTTGGGAAAAGGCAACAGCTGGGTGAAGACGAAATGCAATATCGCTTGCGCCATGGGCGAGCCCGGCGGGCCGATATGCTCGCGGGCGGTTTCAGCGATGCGGCCATATTGCACGCCGGACGGACAGGCGCTCTCGCAGGCGCGGCAGAGCAGGCAGAGATAAATATGTTCTTTGAAGCGTTCGCTAAGTTCGATGCGTCCATCGGCGGCGGCTTGGACCAAATGAATTCTACCGCGCGGCGATTCCGGTTCGAGACCGGTGGCGCGGTAGGTCGGACACTGATTTAAACACAAGCCGCAGTGAACGCACTGGTGCAGTTCGGCGAGATCGAGACTCGCGATCGCCGGCTTGTCGCCAGGCTCGATGTGATGATGGGGATGAGCCAATTTTTAGATCCACATTCCCGCGGCAATTTTCGCCGGCTCGAGCCGCACTTCACCGCAGCTCGCCGGCGTGGGAAATAATTTTGCCGGATTGAAACGGCCGTCGGGATCGAAAACTTGGCGCACCCGCGTCATCGCTTCGAGATCCGCCTCATTAAATAACAGTCCGATGTAAGCCTTCTTTTCCAAGCCGACGCCATGTTCGCCGGTGATGCTGCCGCCGAGTTCGATGCAGGCGCGCAACGTTGCCGCGCCGGCGGCGATGACCCGATCGAGCGCGCCGGGATGACGCATGTCGAACAAGATATTCGGATGGAGATTGCCGTCGCCGGCGTGAAACACATTGGCGATGGGTAAGTTAAATTCTTTACTGATGGCGGCGATGCGGCGCATCATTTCCGGTAATTGGCTGCGCGGCACGACGCCGTCTTGGACATAATAGTTGGGTGCCAACGTGCCCATGGCGCCGAAGGCGCCTTTGCGCGCTTTCCACAGCGCTTGTCGCTCACCGTCGTCCTTGGCGATTTTCACTTGGCGCGCGTGGTTGGCTTGGCAAATTTCCGCCGCGAGCTCGATGGCGCGCTCGGTCTGTTCATTCAGCCCTTCGACTTCGACGATCAAGACCGCGGCGGCGTCGCGCGGCAGACCGACCGGCGCGCCTCGCTCCACCGCTTCAATGGTCGTGCGGTCCATGATTTCCAGCGCCGCCGGTATGATTCCCGCCGCCGTGATGTCGACAATCGTCTTGGTCGCATCGTCCATGTCATCGAAGACCGCCAATGCAGTGCGCACCGATTCGCGCATTTGCATGAGTTTTACTATGATCTTTGTGACGATGCCCATGGTTCCTTCGCTGCCGACAAAGACGCCGCACAGATCGTAACCCGGCGTGTCGGTGACTTCGCCGCCGAGCCAGACGATTTCCCCGTGGTCGAGAACCACTTCGACGCCGAGCACATGATTAGTCGTCACGCCGTAAGCCAACGTGTGCGGGCCGCCGGAGTTATTCGCGACGTTGCCGCCGATAGAGCAGGCGGCTTGGCTGCTCGGATCGGGGGCGTAGAAAAATCCCTCTTTGCTGACGGCTTTGCTGATGTCGAGATTGATCACACCGGGCTCGACGATGGCGATGCGGTTTTCCAGATCGATTCGCAAGATGCGATTCAAGCGCGCCAGTGAAAGGATGATGCCGCCTTCGGCCGCCACCGCGCCGCCGGCCAGGCCGGTGCCCGAGCCGCGCGGGACTATTGGCACGCTCGCGCTGCGCGCCGCTTTGATGATGGCTGAGACTTCATCGACGTTTGCCGGCACGACGACGATCTCCGGCATGACTTGAAAGATCGAACCGTCCTGTTCGTAGACGATCACGTCTTCTTTCTCGGTTAAAACATGCCGCTCGCCGACGATGACACGCAGTTCGGCTATGAGTTGGCGCCTGTCCATGTCTGGCAACCGTAACCGAGAGCGAAACGGAGTGTCAACCCACCGGTTTAGATTGACGCCGTGAAGGCAACTGTAATATAAACTTACAACGTTGGAATTAAGGAGGCTCACTATGGCGGAAGAAGTAAAAGTTGAAGCGTTGGAGACCAAGAAAGTTTCTCGGCGCAACATTCTCAAGGCGGCGATGGCGGCCAGCGGGGCGGCGATGTTGGGCTTTCCGATGATCGCAAAAGGGCAGTCGGGGCCGATCAGCATGCGCTGGCAGAGCACCTGGCCGTTGAAAGATATTTTCCATGAGTTCGCCCAGGACTTCGCCAAGAAGGTCAACGACATGACCGGCGGCGATTTGAAGATCGAAGTTCTCCCCGCTGGCGCTGTGGTTCCAGCCTTTGGTCTGCTCGACGCGGTTTCGAAAGGAACACTAGATGGCGGTCACGGAGTGCTTTCTTATCATTATGGCAAGCAGAATGCGCTGGCGCTTTGGGGATCGGGCCCCGCGTATGGAATGGACGCCAATATCCTGCTCTCCTGGCATAAGTACGGTGGCGGTAAGGAGTTGCTCAACAAGCTTTACGCTTCAATCGGCGCCAACGTGGTTTCTTTTCCCTATGGCCCAATGCCCACCCAACCGCTCGGCTGGTACAAAAAGCCGGTTACGAAAGTGGATGATTTCAAGGGTATGAAGTTCCGCACCGTCGGCATCTCCATCGATTTGTTTCAAGGCATGGGCGCCGCGGTAAACGCGCTACCCGGTGGTGAAATCGTTCCCGCCATGGACCGCGGACTGCTTGATGCCGCCGAGTTCAACAACGCGTCATCGGACCGCGCGCTCGGCTTCGCCGATGTTTCTAAGGTCTGCATGCTGCAGAGCTACCATCAGAATGCCGAGCAGTTCGAAATCATGTTCAACAAGACTAAGTATGATGCGCTGCCGGAAAAGATGAAGGCGATCATCGCCTACGCGGTCGATGCCGCGTCCGCCGACATGCTGTGGAAGGCTATCGACCGCTACTCGAAGGACTACATCGAGCTCCAGTCTAAAGAGAAGGTGAGGTTCTTTAAGACGCCGGATTCGGTGCTGCAAAAGCAGCTCGTGGTGTACGACCAAGTTGAGGCGAAGAAGGCGGCCGAGAATCCAATGTTCAAAGAGATCACCGACTCGCAGCGGCAATTCGCCGAGCGGACGGTTAAATGGGATCTCGACACCAACGTGCAACGGCGCATGGCTTATGACCACTACTTTAAACCAGCTGCCAAGCGCCCAGCGCCAGCGAAAAAGAGTTAGCAGCTGCGCGACGTTGCAAACCCATTTCGCCAGTCATCCGGCGTTGACCGGATGACTGGCTTTTTTTCGATTAAAATATGAACGCTCAACCGCTGCTCCGAATAGTCGACCAGATCAGTTACTGGACCGGCAAAGCGTTTGCCTGGCTGATCTTGGGCTTGACCCTGGTGGTGTCCGTCGAGGTGTTCAAGCGCTACATCTTGAACGCGCCGACTTCATGGATCTTCGATCTGAACAATATGCTCTACGGCACGCTGTTCATGATGTGCGGTGCTTACACTTTGGCGCTGGCCGGCCATGTGCGCGCCGACTTTGTTTATATCTATCTAAAGCCGCGCGCCCAGGCGTCCCTCGATCTATTATTATATTTTCTGTTCTTCATGCCGGGCATTTTAGGACTGGTCTACGCCGGCTATGGATACGCCGCCGACTCCTGGCGCATTGCCGAGCATTCCAACGTGACGGCGGAAGGGCCGCCGATTTATTATTTTAAGACCGTCATTCCCGTTGCCGGAGCTTTCATCATGTTGCAAGGCTTCGCTGAAATCTTTCGTTGCATCGTGTGTATTCGCACCGGTGCTTGGCCGGCGCGTTTGAACGACGTCGAAGAGATCGACGTCATCGAGACCCAACTCTCGCACAGCCAATTTATCGACGAGGAATCGCGTTTGGCAACCATGCGTTCGGCCCACGCCATCGACGCCGCGGCGCGTCATCGCAGCGCCATGGACATGGATGAGGAAGAGAAAAAGCCATGAGCGATCCGCTCCTCGGTTTGACCATGCTCGGGCTCGTCGTGGTGGCGATCATGATGGGCTTTCCCACTGCGTTCACACTCATGGGCTTGGGCATGATCTTCGGCTACGTCGCTTTTTGGGATCCCGCCCATCACTGGTGGCAGAATCGCATCTTCGATCTGATGGTGCAGCGCACCTATGGCGTCATGACCAACGACACGCTTTTGTCGGTGCCGTTGTTCGTCTTCATGGGCTACATCATGGAGCGCGCCGCGCTGGTGGACCGCATGTTTCATAGCGTGCAGTTGGCGTTTCGCCGGGTGCCGGCGTCGCTTGCGGTTACTACATTACTTGTCTGCGCTTTCTGGGGCATCGCTTCCGGCATCGTCGGCGCGGTCGTTGTGCTGATGGGTGTCATCGCAATGCGTCCTATGCTCAATGCCGGCTATGATGTTCGTTTAGCATCCGGCGCGATTACCGCCGGCGGAACGCTCGGTATTCTCATTCCACCATCGGTCATGCTCATCGTTTATGCCGCCGTTGCCGGACAGTCTATCGTTAAACTCTACGCCGCGGCGATGATTCCCGGTTTCTTCCTGACTTTTCTTTATCTAGTTTACATTCTCGGCTGGGCGATGATTAATCCAAAGATCGCGCCCAAGCTGTCGCCGGATCAATACCGGGTTGCGGTTCCAGAATGGTTGAAACCGCTTGAAAACGGACCGACCAAGCGCGTGTTCGGCGGTATTGTCTCGTTGCTGTTCCGCCCAGAACAAGTGCGCGGAGTGATGCGCCCCGATGGCAAGCCTGTCACCTACGGGTATATCGTCAACAACTTTCTTGCTCTGATGGTGCCGCTAGCGCTCACCGTCGGAACTTACGCTGGCACTTGGTGGTATGTGGTAATTCACAGTGCGCCGGTGGCAGCGACGGCAACTGTTGAAAAGCCACAGCCACCGCAATCAGCGGCACCAGCGCAGTCCGACAAAACGCAGGAGCTTGACGGCACCGACGAGAAGCCGCAAGAGTTGGGCAACGTCGAAACTAAACCACAGGAACTCGGATCGGCGGAGACCATAGTCGAGCCGACCGAGCCGGCACGTCCAGCCGATGCGCCGCCGCAAGAGATGAATTCCATAACCGAGCCGGCGGCAGCGGGGAACGTCGGCAAAGTGCCGGAGCAATTTTACACTTGGTTTTGGGCGCTGGTCGGGCTCTCGACGCTGCTGCTGATCTATTACTACTGGCGCATGGACGGTGAGCAGTTCGAGATACTCAAAGAAATGACCATCGCCGTGGTGCCGCTGGGTGTGCTGACCATCGTCGTGTTGGTGGTGATTCTCTTGGGGATATGTACCGCCACCGAGTCGGCGGCGATCGGTGCATTGGGCGCGCTCTATCTCGCGGTCATGGTAAAATATCCGCGCAGCTGTGGATGGTGGAGTTTGCTCGGCGCTGCGATTGGCATTGCCCTCGGCTTGCAGCGCGGCGACATCGCTACTCTGATCGTTTCCGGATCGTTAGGCGCGACGTTCGTCGGCACAGGCATTCCGCTCGCCATCGCATTGCCGAAGTCACCAGAGCTCCGGCGCAATCTTCAGGAAGCGACATTTCTCACCGCCAAGACCACGGCGATGGTTTGTTGGCTATTCATTGGCTCGGCGTTGTTCTCCGGCGTCTTCGCTTTGCACGGCGGTCAAGGACTCATTGAACGCTGGGTCTTGAGCTTGAATCTTTCACCGTTGGGTTTTCAGCTGGTCGCCCAAGCGATCATTTTTATTCTCGGCTGGCCGCTTGAATGGACCGAGATCATCGTGATTTTCTGTCCGATCTTTATTCCGCTGCTCAGCCATTTCAACGTGGATCCGATTCTCTTCGGCACCATGGTCGCGGTCAATCTGCAGGCGGCGTTCCTATCGCCGCCGGTGGCGATGTCGGCGTTCTATCTGAAAGGCGTGGCGCCCAAACATGTCACCCTCAATCAGATCTTCGCCGGCATGATGCCCTATATGATCATCGTCTGTCTCTGCTTGGTTTGCATGTACATCTGGCCGGGCATGACCTTGTGGCTGCCGGAATTTCTCTACGGAAACTGAAGTAATGGAGTGATGGAGTGTTGGAGTACTGGGTGGGGCGGCCCAGCACTCCGTTACTCCAGTGTTCTCCCCATGGATCTAACCAACCTTCATTTGCTTTCTGCTGTGGAAGCGACGCGACTGATCCGCGATGGCGTGATTAATTCGGAGCAGCTTGTCGAAGCTTGCTTGGCGCAAATTCGCGCGGTCGACGACAACATTCAAGCTTGGGCATTTCTCGATCCAGAGTATGCGCTCAGCCAAGCGCGCGCGCTGGATCAGCTTCGCCTCGAAGGTAAAGCGATCGGGCCGCTGCATGGCGTTCCCGTTGCCATCAAAGATATTTTCGACACTGCCGACATGCCGACCGAATGCGGTTCGGCGATTTATGCTGGGCGGACGCCGTCGCGCGACGCCACCGTAGTGTCACTGTTGCGCGCAGCGGGCGCGGTGATCATGGGCAAGACCGTAACAACCGAGTTCGCTTATTTTTCTCCGGGCAAAACTCGCAATCCGCATAATGCCGACCATACGCCCGGAGGTTCTTCGAGCGGCTCCGCCGCTGCTGTAGCGGCGAACATGGTGCCGCTCGCCATTGGCAGCCAGACCAACGGTTCGACGATTCGTCCCGCCGCCTATTGCGGCGTGATCGGTTTCAAACCGACGCACGGATTGATTTCCCGTCATCGTGTTTCGCTACTGTCGCGCAGCCTCGATCATGTCGGCCTATTCGCGCGCACGATTGACGACATTGCCCTGCTCGCCGAACAGTTGGCCGCCTACGACGAAAACGATCCCGACACGCGACCGCGTGCGCGGATTCCTTTCACTGCCGTCGCGGCCGAAGAGCCGCCCCTCGACCCGATGTTCGCATTCATCAAGACGCCGATGTGGGAGCGTGCCGACGAGGATACCAAGGAAGGCTTCGCGGAGATCGTCGAACATCTGGGTGTTCAGGTCGAAGAAGTGGATCTCTTTCCGTCTGCGTCGGAAGCTTGGCAGTGGCACCAGACGATCATGAGCGCGGAAATGGCGTCTAACTTAGCGCGCGAATGGGAACGCGGCCGCGGGGCCATGTCCGACGCGCTACGCAAGCAGATCGAAGCCGGTCGCGCCGTCAGCGCTTTCGACTACCTGCACGCGCTCAAACAAATCGCGCCGGTGAACGAAAGCTTCGTCGAACTCTTCGAGCAGCGCTACGACGCGATTCTCACTCCCGCCGCACCGACCGCGGCGCCTAAAGGGCTTACGTCGACCGGCGATCCATCGTTTTGCACGCTCTGGACGCTCTGCGGCATGCCCTGCATCACGTTGCCTTTCTTGCAAAGCGCTGACGGCTTGCCGATCGGCGTGCAGCTAGTCGGCCCGCGCGGCGGCGATGCGAGATTGCTCCGCACCGCGCGCTGGTTGTCTAAGAAGATGGCCGAGGTTTGATTTAATAAAGCTTGACGATCAATTCACGTGGCTCCAGGCGTGATAGGAGCTACGCACCAGCGGGCCGGACTCGACGTGGCGAAAGCCGAGCTGGTCGGCGGCGGTTTTGAATTCTCTAAATTCATCCGGTGTCACGTAGCGTTCGACCCGTAAGAGTTTGGGCGATGGTTGGAGATATTGCCCCAGAGTGACGATGTCGACATCGTTCGCGCGTAAGTCATGCAACGTGGTCATCACTTCCTCTTTAGTTTCGCCGACACCGAGCATCATCCCCGTTTTGGTTAACACTTCAGGTTGCATTTCTTTCGCGGTCTTCAAAATATTGACCGAACATTGGTAAGTGTGCCCCGGCCGGACTTTGCCGTAAAGACGCGGCACGGTTTCGATGTTGTGATTGAGAATTTCGATTCCCGAATTGACCACGGTTTTCAACGCAGCCAAGTTGCCTTCGAAGTCGGGAATCAATAACTCCACGCGGATGCCCGGATTCAAACTCTTGATCCAGAAAACCGTCTTGGCGAAATGGTCGGCGCCGCCGTCGGGGAGATCGTCGCGGTTGACTGAGGTGACGACGATATGATCGAGCCCGAGTTCTTTGACGGTCAGTGCCACGTTGCGCGGTTCCTCTGGATCGAGCGCCAGGGGTTTGCCTTTGTCGATGGCGCAAAAGCGGCAGCCGCGCGTGCAAGTGTCGCCGAGAATTAAAAACGTGGCGGTCTTGTTGCCCCAGCACTCGCCGATGTTCGGGCAGCGCGCCTCTTCACAGACGGTGTGAAGGTTTTTCTCGCGCATGAGTGTTTTTAGGCGCAGGTAGTTGGGGTTACCTGGCGCTTTGACTTTGATCCAGTCGGGGTGGCGGCGCGGCATGGCTTAAACCGTTTCGAGTTCCGAGTTTCGAGTTTCGGGTTCGACCCGAGACGCAGCAGAATTTTGTTCAGCGCCAAAGGTCAACGCGTCAACACTCTCTTCGATATCTGAGTAGCCAAATATTTCGGCGAAGTGATGTAGGAAGCGCTCCCGAACCTCGCTTAAGTTCTGCTCTGTACCGAGTTCCTTTTGCATCGATGTCACTTCGGCCCAGCTAAGGCCGCATGGAACGATGCGTTGAAAATAACTTAGATCGGTATTCACGTTGAGCGCGAGACCGTGATAGGTGATGCAGCGCCGCACGGCAACGCCGATGGCGGCGATTTTTCGATCGCCGAGCCAGATGCCGGTGTAGGGCGGCCGGCGCATCGCGGCGATGCCAAAATCGGCCAGCGTGCGAATCGCGCTCAGTTCCAAATTCCTCACATAGCGATGCACGTCTTTTCTCAGCTTCGAGCGCAGATCGACGATCGGATAGACCACGAGTTGTCCAGGTCCATGATAGGTCACATCGCCGCCGCGGCTGGTGCGATAGACTGGGACTTCGTCCGCCGACAAAACATTCAATTCATCGCCGCCGCGGCCGAGGGTATAGACATGGGGATGTTCGACGAAGAGCAAAATGTCGGCGGATGACTCGCGTTGCTTGAGTTCGAGGAGCCGCTCCTGCATCTGGAGAGCGGTTGAAAATTCTAGTGTGCCTAGATCTTTGCAGAGTAGAGTCGACATTGGCTTCACACTATTATCGTCCATTGTGCGGCGTTTCAAGGTGAATTGTGTGGGTGCGATTTGACACCACCGAGCATCGACGGCTAGAGTCGGCGAAATTTCAGCGGAGAATTTCATCATGGCGCAATCCACTTACCACCCCCCTTGGTTCGTGCGCAAAGATCTCGACGGGTTTTTCGGGTTGATGATAGACAATCTCATTCAATTGATTTTGATCGTCAGTCTATGCCGGGAGCTGATTCATCTGCCGGACAGTTATATTTTCGGCAAGATTCTTCCCGGCGCGGCGATTTCGATTCTCGTCGGGAATTTTTTCTACGCTTGGCAGGCGCGCCAATTGGCGCGGGAGACGGGGCGAGATGATGTGACGGCATTGCCGTACGGCATTAACACGGTGAGTCTTTTCGCTTTCGTGTTTTTTATCATGTTGCCGATTTACCTTGAGACCAAAGATCCGGTGCGGGCTTGGCAGGTGGGCCTGGTCGCCTGTTTTCTCAACGGCGTGATCGAAATCTTCGGCGCGTTCGTCGCCGAAGCGGTGCGCCGGGTCACGCCACGGGCGGCGCTGCTCTCGGCGTTGTCCGGCATTGCTATTACTTTCATCGCCATGGATTTCACTTTCAAGATTTTCGCTCAACCGTTAGTTGCATTGGTTCCGATGGGAATCATTTTCGTCGCATATTTTTCGCATCAGAAACTGCCCCTTGGACTTCCCGGCGGTATGGTCGCCATCGTCGTCGGCACGATATTGGGTTGGTCGCTAGGAACGATGCACGGAAAATCATTGAACATCGATTTCGCGCCGGTGGCGCCATCGTTTGCCGGTGGCGCACTGTGGCAGGCGATGACCGATCCGACATTCCTAAAATGCTTCTCGGTGATTTTTCCCATGGGAATTTTCAACGTCGTCGGTTCGTTGCAGAATATCGAAAGCGCCGAAGCGGCGGGCGATCGCTTCAAAACTTTTCCATCGCTAATGGCCAACGGCATCGGCTCGGTGGTGGCGGCGCTGTTCGGCAGCGTGTTTCCGACGACGATTTACATCGGCCACCCCGGTTGGAAGCGGCTCGGCGCGCGCTCGGGCTATTCGGCGCTCAACGGCGTATTCATCAGTTTTCTCTGCCTCACCGGCACGATTCAGGCGGTGCTCGCTCTCATTCCAATCGAGGCCGGCATCGGCATTCTCCTTTACATCGGTATCGTCATCGTCGCCCAATCGTTTCAAGAAACGCCGAAGGAACATGCGCCGGCGGTGGCTTTGGGAATTGTTCCAGCGTTGGCCGGCTGGGGATTGTTGATGGTCGAGACCGGGCTGCGCGCCGCGGGAAAATCCCTGTTCGATGTTGGGCTGGCCAAATTCAACCAGGAAAGTTTGGCGCTTCACGGTATGATTTCACTCGAGCGCGGCTTCATCTTCACGTCGATGATTCTCGCCGCCATCGGTGTTGCACTGATCGAAAGAAAATTTTTCCGCGCCGGCCATTGGGCGATCGCGGCGGCTTTGCTTTCAGCCATCGGCGTCATTCACGCTTACGATCTCACCGTGGCGGGCATCACCAGCCGCTTTGGTTTGCTGGCGGCGCCGGATTTTTTTCTTGCTTATTTGCTGCTAGCCGGGCTTTTCTACGGGATCGGTTTGCTGGCGGCGAAAGAGCCGGCCTGACCGTTGGCGGCATATGTTTTGCCGTTGACGTGGGTGACTTGCCAGCGGCCGTCGTCCTGGCATTGGAGCCGGCTGATGCCGCAAGGGTCGAGGTGGAAGTCGCGATAATTATTAAGCGGTGTGCCGGTGATCCGGCAGACGATGCCGACGATAGGAAAATTATGGCTGACAATGACGATGGTGTCGGTGGCGCCGTGACGGTTGACGATTCGATTCAGGCCAACCCAAGCGCGCTCGGCGACGTCGCTCAAGCGTTCGCCGCCGGGAACTTGCAGGTCGGCTGGCTCGGTGCGCCAGCGGATGAGAAAGTCGCCGAAGTTGTCTTTGATCTCGTTGAAGGTTAACCCTTCGAGCTTGCCGTGATCCAGTTCACGGATTTTTTCTTCGATCAGCACCGGCAGTTTGTGTGGCTGGCTGATCACTTCGGCGGTGCGGCGCGCGCGTTGCAAATCGCTGGCGTAAATCGCCGAGATATTTTCAGCGCCGAGCACGACGGCGATCTCTTCGGCCTGACGCACGCCAACTTCGCTCAAATCGCGATCCGAAGAACCTTGGCAGCGATGCTGCAAGTTCCAATCGGTGGCGCCGTGGCGCACTAAAACGATCTGCACGAATCGCTCAAACTGAGATTAGCTTTCTTCGAAGAAGGCATTGTTGCGTTTCACCGTCGCCTTGGCCTTGAGGCTGTCTAAAAATTTGATCAGGGCGCGCTGGCGGCTCTCGATCACGGCTTGTTTTTTGAGATTGTCTTTATCTTTTTCGAACTGGTCCATGTCGGCGGCTTGGCTGTCTTTGAAGGCCAAGATAAACGCCGCATCGCGCTGAGTATACAGCTTGTCGGCGATCGGTTTCTGCGCCGATAGCGCCAGATCGCTGCCTTTCAGATCGGCTAGCGCGCCGACCTTTGGGAGCTGCGGCGCGTTGCGCTGGAACCAGCCGGTTTCGTCGAGCTTCAAGCTGTTGGCGGTGGCGAGCTTGGCGATGTCTTTTTCTTTTTTGAGCTGCTCGATCAGGATGTTGCCGCGCTGCAACGCCAACTCATAGGCTTTGGATTCCCTCAGCCCCTTTTCAATTTGCGCGCGGACATTTTCAAACGGCCGCACCGCCGGTTCTTTGCGCTCTTTAACGCGCAGAATGTAATACGCGCCGTTGCCCTCGACGATCGAACTGAACTCCTTGGCGGCCAGGCTAAACGCGCTCTTGTAAAATTCTGGGCTGGGGCCGACTTCCGGCGCCACTTCGCCGTTGGCGAGCCACGGTGTAACGCTAGCAATGGCGCGGCTTTCCTTGGCGAGTTGATTGAAGTCGCTCCCGGAAAGCGCTTTCTCGCGATCGTGTTCGGCGGCTTTACCGGCTTCGCGCTTGGCTTTGTCGGTTTTCAACGCCTTGGCGATATCGGCGCTGGCTTCCTTCAACGCCGGCGTTTTCTCGGCTTTGACATCGTCGATCTTGACGATCTGTAAGCCCATGGGCGTCTCGATGATGTCGCTCACCTGGCCCTTTTCTAGACCGAAGATCGGCGCCAGCTGCGGCGGTAGTTGGCCCTGGGTCAACCAACCTAAGTCGCCGCCTTTGGCGGCGCTGGCGTCGTCGGATTCTTTCTTGGCCAACTGGGCGAAGTCTTTGCCGGCGCGGGCTTGCTTAACGATCGCGTCGGCGCGGGCGCGCAGGTTTTTTTTCTGCGCCTCGTCGGCGTCGGCTTTTAGGCGCAGCGAAATGTAGCGGACTTTGATTTCTTTCGGTCTGTGCAGCTTGTTGCCTTGATTGGCTTGAAAGTATTCTTCAATTTCTTTGTCGCTCACTTGCACCGATCCGGCGAAGCGCTCGAACGGATAGGCGAGATACTCCACTTGTAGTTTGACGGGATCCTTCATCGACTCTTTATTGCGTTCGTAGGATTTTTTGACCTCGTCGTCGCTCAGCTTGACCTCGCCAAGAAAGTCGCCGAGGCCGAGCTTGATAAAGCTGACGTTGAGCTTTTCCCGATCGAGACGATAGCGCTCACGAACGTCGGCTTCGTTGACCTGCACCGAATCGAGAATCACGCCATAAAGCCGATTGAGCGTCAGCTGATCACGTTGGTCTTCTTCGAACTGCCCGGGCAACAGGCGATTGGCTTGGAGAATTTGCAGATAGCGTTCTTTATTGAACCTGCCGGCGATTTGAAACTCCGGGGCTTTGGCGATCTGGTTGGCGATGTCGTCGTCGCTCGCCGTCAGTCCGAGACTGCGCGCTTCCTGCAAGATGAGCTTTTTCTGAATCAATTCTTCGATCAGGTTGCCCTTGAGATTCAGACCTTTGATCATTTCTTCGGTGAGCTGGCCTTTGAGCATTTCCCGATAGCGCTCCACCGCCCGCTGATAATGCGCCGCGAACTCGCGCTGGCTGATGATTTCACCGTTGACTTCGGCAACCTCGATTGAACCTTTGTCGTTGAATTTGCCGCTGCCGACAAACAATGCGAACACGACGATGATCACGCCGAGAAAAAAAATGATCAGCCAATTTCGTTTTCGCTTACGTAAAAAATCGAGCATGGAGCTAGGAACCTTTCGGTAAATGGAGGTAGATGAAGTCCCCTTATGATAGAAAATGGCCCCGCCCAATGCAACCCGCGACGCCCCAGCTAAAACGAATTTTCTCTAATTTTTTCCTTTACTTGCTTGCTCCGGCCAAATCTGTTATTTACACTCTGCTGAAGGTTATTTTGCGCCCACGAGAAGGAGCTTGCTGATGTTCGATGCCCTCTTTGGCATCTTTTCCAACGATCTCGCGATCGATCTTGGAACCGCCAACACGCTAATTTACGTCAAAAACCAAGGGATCGTTTGCAACGAACCATCAGTGGTGGCGGTCCAGCAACGCAACGAACGCGGTGGCAAGAAAGTGCTCGCCGTCGGCGCCGAAGCGAAGCGCATGTTAGGGCGGACTCCCGGCAGCATCGTGGCGATTCGACCGCTTAAAGACGGCGTTATCGCTGATTTTGAGATCACCGAAGCGATGCTGCGTTACTTTATTCAGAAAGTTCACAACCGTCGCACCTTGGTGCGGCCGCGCATCATCGTCGGCGTGCCCTTCGGCATCACCGAAGTGGAAAAGCGCGCCGTGCGTGAGTCCGCCGAATCAGCGGGCGCCCGGGAAGTTTATTTGATCGAAGAACCGATGGCCGCGGCGATCGGCGCCGGCTTGCCGATCACCGAGCCCACCGGCAACATGATCGTCGATATCGGCGGCGGCACCACTGAGGTCGCGGTGATCTCGCTTTCGGGCATCGTTTTCTCCCGTTCGGTGCGCGTCGGCGGCGATAAGATGGACGAGGCGATCGCCCAGTTTATTAAACGCAAATACAATTTACTGGTCGGCGAACGCACCGCGGAGTTGATCAAGATCACCATCGGTTCGGCTTATCCCGGCGATGAAGTGCAGACCATGGAAATCAAAGGGCGCGATTTGGTCGCCGGCGTGCCGAAGACCGTGGTGATCACCGACGAGGAAATTCGCGACTCGTTGCTCGAACCGATCAATCAGATCGTCGAAGCCGTGCGGCTGTCCCTCGAACGGACGCCGCCGGAATTGGCTTCCGACATCGTCGACCGTGGTATCGTGCTCGCCGGCGGCGGCTCGTTGCTGCGTAATCTCGACATTCTCCTACGCGAAGAAACCGGCCTACCGGTGATGATGGCGGACGATCCGCTCACCGCCGTTGTCATGGGCGCGGGCAAGGCTTTGGATGAAATTTCATTGTTGCGTGAGGTTGCGGTTCATTAGGCTTATAAGATTCACCGCCCGCCGCGCCGCGGCGATTTAGCCTTCCATGCTCGCTTTCCTGCGTAAGAATCAGATCGCCCTGAGTTCTTGTTTCTGTCTGATACTATCAAGCTCGATTCTGACTCTGTCGGCGCGCGGTCAACTGCGCAACGAGCCGGTCGGCATGGTGTTGATGTGGGTGTTACGGCCAATGCAATTGGCCGCCCAGGGGACGGCCAACTGGTTCATCGCCATCCAAGAAAATTATCTGACCCTATCGGGATTTAAGTCCGAGAACGAACGGCTGCGCAAACGCATACAAAACCTCGAAGTCGAGCGTCAACGATTGCTCGAGGCCGAAGCGACCAATCGCAAGTTGCAACAGCTGCTCGATTTCCGTGCCCAGTTGCCGAGCAAATCGCTGACCGCCGCGATTATCGCCAACAGCGCCAGCAGTTGGTTTCAAGGCTGCATCCTCGATAAAGGCAGTTCCGACGGCGTGCGAAAAGATATGGCGGTGGTGACGCCGCTGGGCGTGGTCGGCAAAGTGGTGTCGGTGACGGCCTATAGTGCTAAAGTGATCTTGCTCACCGACGCCAATAGCGGCATCGATGTTTTGGTCCAGCGCACGCGCAGCCGCGGCATCGTTTCCGGTTCGTTGGACAGCGGCACGGTGCTCAAATACGTCAAACGCAGCGAAGATGTCCAAGTGGGCGACCGCTTGATCACTTCGGGATTGGACGGCGTGTTTCCCAAGGGGCTGATGGCGGGCACGGTGGTGCGGGTCAACAAACAGAATCTCGGGCTGTTCCAGTTCATCGAGGTTTTACCGGCGGTGCAATCTGCCCGGGTCGAAGAAGTTTTGGTGGTGGGAGCTGACGCCGAGACTGAGCCGGCAAAAAAATGAGTCGTTATCGGTGCTCCAACTGGCAATGAAAATTTCTTTACTGCTATTCGCGATGGGTATTCTCTTGGTTATCCTACAAACGACCTTGCAGCGTCTCGTGCCCATTGGCCCGATGGTTCCCGATTTGATTTTAGTGTTGTGCGTTTATTGGGGGCTCAATCATCCCACCATGGGCGCCGCCATCGGTTCCTTCTTGTTGGGTTATTCCGTCGACATTCTTTCGAGCCAATTGCTCGGCGTCAACGCCTTCGCCATGTCGCTAGTGTTCGTTGGCGTGTACTTGGGCTCCCGTTCGATTTGGCTGCACCATCCGCTGGTCAGCTCGATCATCGTCTTGTGTGCGGCGTTGATCAAAGGGGTCGGCTTAGTGTTGGTTTGGGTGGTGTTTCTCAGCACTGAAGGGTTTTGGCAGGGGGCGCTCAAATATATCGCCAGCGAGGCGCTGATCGCCGCGCTATTGGCGCCTTTTATGTTCGCGCTATTGGCGCGCGGCGAAAAATATTTCGCCAAACCCAGCGCGGTGGCGCAGTAAGCAAGAATTATGGCGAACTATGGCGAGATCAACAAGCAAGACGGCGCGCCGGAATTACGCCGGCGCGCGGTAACGCTCTTCGTCATTCTTTCCATCGCCTTTCTCTGTTTAGGTGCGCGGTTGATCTATCTGCAGATCCTGCACGGCGAACGTTACACCTTTCTGTCCGAGAACAATCGCATTCGTCTCAAGCGCGTGCCGGGCACCCGCGGCATGGTGCTCGACCGCTTTGGCCAGTTGCTGGTGGACAGCCGGCCGTCCTTCGATTTGTTCTTCGTGCCGGAAGATAGCGATGCACCGGAAACGACCTTGCGTGCGTTGGCGCGCTATCTCAATTGGGACGAGAACGAAATCCTAAAAACCTATCAAGACAATAAAAGCCGCACCGCCTTCGATGAAATTACGCTCGGCCGCGACGTCGAATGGTCGACGATTGTCGCGGTGGAAACCCATCAATTGGACTTGCCCGGGGTGACGCTCAGAGCGCGGCCGCGGCGCAATTACGCAGACGGTCAGGCGGTGGCCCATGTGCTCGGCTACCTTGGCGAGATCAACCCGAAACAACTCAAGACTTTCAAAGATCATGGCTACGGCGTTGGCGACGAGATCGGTCAATACGGTCTCGAGCGCCACTGGGAAGAAGTTTTGCACGGCCAGAGCGGCGGCCAACAGGTTGAAGTCGACGCGCTCGGGCGGCGCGTGCGGGTGTTGCACGAAGTCACCGACGTGCCGGGCTATACGGTGCATTTGACCCTTGATCGCCGGCTGCAGCAAACCGCCTTCGAAGCGCTCAACGGTAAAGAAGGCACCATCGTCGCTATCGACGTCAGCAACGGCTCGATCCTGGCGATGGTCAGCACGCCGGCCTTCGATCCGAATAATTTCGCCCGCGGCATTAAATCAGACGAATGGCGCGCGCTGATTCAAGATAAGCTGCGGCCGCTGAGCAACCGGTCCACTCAGGGGCAATATCCGCCGGGATCGACCTTCAAGATCGTCATGGCCATCGCGGCTCTTGAAGAGGGTGTGATCAATCCGGAATCGTCGATCTCCGATCCCGGTTTCTTCCCCTTCGGCAACCGGAGCTTTCGCGATTGGAAAGAGGGCGGCCATGGCGCGGTCAACTTCCATCGCGCGATCGTTATTTCCTGCGACACCTACTTTTATCAGCTCGGCCCAAAACTTGGCATCGACCGCATCGCCAAATGGGCGCGCGCCTTCGGCCTGGGGGAAAAAACCGGCGTCGCTTTGGACGACGAGCGCGGCGGTACGATTCCCGACACGGCGTGGAAAATGAAACGGTTTCGCCAACCTTGGTATCCCGGCGAGACCGTCTCGGTCGCCATCGGCCAGGGCTATGTGACCGTGACGCCGTTGCAGCTCGCCAACATGATGGCGACGGTGGCCAACGGCGGCAAGTTTTTTCGCCCGCGCCTTGTCAGCAAAGTGGAATCGGTGGATGGCACTACGGTGCGCGAATACAAACCGGAGCTGATTCGCACCATCGAACTGAAACCGGATACTTTAAAGCGCGTGCACGCCGCACTGGCCGACGTGGTCAAAGTCGGCACCGGCGGCATGGCGCGCACACCGCTCGTCGACATCGCCGGTAAAACCGGCACCGCTCAAGTCGTCGAGATGAAGGGGGGTTATGTCAAAACCGAGCAGCTGAGCTATTTCAACCGCGACCATGCTTGGTTCGTCTCCTTCGCGCCGGTGGAAAATCCCCAGATCGCCATCGCCGTGCTGGTCGAGCATGGCGGCCATGGCGGCGACGTCGCGGCGCCGATGGCGAAGAAGGTTTATGAAAAATTTATCGAGATTCAAAAACCGGCGAGCGACAAGCAGCAGGCCCGCTTAGAGGGGAAGCCCGATGCAAATTGACCGGCGGGTGATTTCCCATTTCGATTGGACTTTGTTTTTTCTCTCGTTGGCGTTCGTCGGCATCGGCGTCATGACCATTTACAGCGCCAACTTCGACATGGCCGAAGGCCACGCCGGTCCGTTGCCGATGCGCCAGTTGACTTGGTTGGGACTGGGGTTGATCGCCATGTTGAGTGCGGTCAGTTTCGACTATCACTATATCGATCGGGTGGCGTATCCGTTCTATGCTCTCATGTTGTTGCTGTTGGCGTTAGTCATGATCGTCGGCCATTCGGGCGGCGGTTCCCAGCGCTGGATCAATCTGTTTTTCTTTCGCCTCCAGCCCTCCGAGCCGGCCAAGCTCGCCATCGTGTTGATCATGGCGAAATATTTTCAGTCCGACGAGCCCCCCAAGGGGTACGATCTGCGCGATCTTTGGGTGCCCTTCGCTCTGGTCGCGCCGCTGGTGTTGCTCACTTTGATTCAACCGGATCTCGGCACGGCGATTATTCTTGGTGTGGTGTTTATCAGTATGGTCTTGATGGGCGGTTTGCGCATGCGCTCGTTTTCCTATCTGGTCGCCGCCGGCATCGCATTTTTGCCGGTCGCCTGGCACTTTCTCAAAACCTATCAGCGTAATCGTATTTTGACCTTTCTCGATCCCGACCGCGATCCGTTGGGCGCCGGCTATCACGTCATTCAATCGCAAATCGCCATCGGCTCGGGCCGGCTGTTCGGCAAAGGTTTTCTCCATGGCACCCAGAATCGGCTCGATTTTTTGCCTGCCCAGCATACCGATTTTATCTTCGCGGTTTTCTCCGAAGAATGGGGCTTGGCCGGCTGCGCCGTGCTCTTACTGCTTTATTTTATATTGATCGCCTATTGCATCGGCCTGGTGCAGCGCGCCAAAGATCGCTTCGGCGCCTTGCTGGTGTTCGGCATGACCACGATTATCTTCTGGCATGTGACGATCAACGTCGCCATGGTCTCGGGCCTGATGCCGGTGGTCGGCGTACCGTTGCCGATGGTGAGTTACGGCGGCTCGGCGTTGGCCTCGATGATGTTCGCCGTCGGCATCATCATGAACGTCAGCATGCGCCGGTTCATTTTTTGATCGCCGTCGTCGAAGATTGCCGCCCAAGACGAAACTGCCGTGAGTTTGCCAGAGCCAAATAACGGGTCCGAAGCGCCGAGCCGCCGGCCGTTGCGTTATCGTGTCGACCGGTGGATCCGGACGCTCGTCATGCGCGTGATCAGCGCCTTGGCCTCGGGTCGGAATAACGCAACCATCGACCCGCGCGGTCAGGATCTCAAGCGCATCTTGCTCGTGCGCGCCAACTTTCGCATCGGCAATGCGATATTGACCTTGCCGGCGCTCGCTACGTTTCGAAAAAATTATCCCAACGCGCGGATCGATTATCTCGGCTCGGCGCTTTCCCGTTCGCTGTTTCTCCATCAAGCGATCGATCGCCACTACGAAACGCCGCGCCGATTTCCCCAGGTATTGTGGCGGTATTTTATCTTGCTGCGCCGCTTGCGCGCCAATCGCTACGATCTCGCCCTCGACGTTAGCTGTTCCCAGTCCGGTCTGGCATCCTTCATCATCGGTTTGTCTGGCGCGCGCATCCGCGCCGGCTGTGCCGGCAAGTGGGACGGGCTTTTCAATTATCGTATCGACAAGCTGAGACAAGCGAACAAGTACGACAAGCTCGGTGAATTGTTGACGGCGCTAGGTCTTCATTCCATCAACGCCGTGGGTCGGTTAGAGTTTTCCGCCGCCGAGTTGAGCGCCGGCGAAGCTGCGTTGACCGAGGTCGTCGGTAAAATCGTCCAGCCCATCGTCGGAGTTTTTCTCGGCGGTCGAAAGCTCCGCGGCAAACGCTGGCCGCTGGAAAATTTCGCCCAGGTGATCGCCGGCCTGAGCCAAAAAGGTTTTCGTGTGGTGACGTTTTTGGGGCCGGATGAAGCGGATATCGCGGCTGAAATTAAAACTGTTCTCGGCCCCGGCGCGCGCTTGGTCAGCGAGCCCTCGCTACGTAAATTCGCCGCCATGGTGACCCGGCTCGATCTGTTTATCTGTTGCGACTCCGGGCCCATGCATCTCGCCTGCGCCCTAGGTGTTCGCGTGTTGGCGATTTTTCGTGAGCGAGACTTGTTGCGCTGGGCGCCGCCGCCGAGCGCGGCGCGGACGGTCAGTAGTGATGAAACGGTGAGTGGGGCGGCGGTGTTGAGCGCGGCTTTGGAAGAACTGTCTTACTCGCCGGCCAACGCCGGCCAAGCGACTTCAGCATAGCCGCGACCCTTGGCGGGTTGCGGCTATGCTGAATGAATTTTTACAGTAGCGCTTTGTCGATGGCGGCGACCAACTTAGTTTTGGGCACGGCGCCGACGATTTGTTCCTTGACCGCGCCGCCTTTGAGGATTAGCAGATTGGGAATGCCGCGGATGCCATACTTCGCCGCAGTGGCCGGGTGATCGTCGACATTTAATTTGGTAACTTTCAATTTGCCTTCATACTCGCCGGCGATTTCTTCGACCACCGGCGCGATCGCCTTACATGGGCCGCACCAGGGCGCCCAGAAGTCCACCAGCACCGGCACCGCCGATTGCAAAACTTCTACTTCAAAATTGTTGTCGCCTACTTCGGTGATTTTTCCCATGATCGTGCTCTCCTTATGAATTGTCTGTATTGAGTTATAAGTTTTTTGGATGTTCAGATTTTCGTCAAAATATTCTGCTAGGTTCACTTTGTTTTCTGCACCACGAAGGACACGAAGGTTTCGGACGATTATGACTCCGAACTTCGTGCTCTTCGTGGTGAAAACGTCTTCACAGTAAACCTGGAACAACGATTTATTCAAACGCTTCCGCAGACTACAGCGTCGAGAGAAACCGCACTAAGGTTCGCACGCCGAAGCCGGTGCCGCCTTTGGGACCGAGCGCGTTGTCGCTTTCGGCGAAGGCCGGGCCGGCGATGTCTAAATGGGCCCAGGGCGTGTCGCCGACGAATTCTTGCAGGATCAGCGCCGCGGTGATGGCGCCGCCGTGGGCGCCGCCGATGTTTTTCATGTCGGCGACGCTGCTCTTAATCAGTTCTTTGTATTCTTTGACCAAAGGCAGTTGCCAAAGCTTTTCGCCGGCCTCTTGGCTGGCGCGCATCAAGTGATCGGCGAGCTGCTGATGATTGCTAAAAATACCGCCGACCTGGGTGCCGAGAGCGGTCATGCAGGCGCCGGTCAGGGTCGCCAGGTTGATCATGTAGTCGGGTTTCTGGCGCGCGCCGAGCGCCAAGGCGTCGGCGAGAATCAATCGGCCCTCGGCGTCGGTGTTCAAAACTTCGATGGTCTTGCCGTTCATGTAGCGGATCACGTCGCCGGGCTTCTGGGCGTTATGTCCGGGCAAATTATCCGTCGTCGGCACATAACCGGTGACTTCGATATCGAGATCGAGCTTTGACAAACAACTCATGGTCGCGATCACCGCGGCGCCGCCGGCCATGTCGAGCTTCATGGTTTCCATCGACTTGGATGGCTTGAGCGACAAGCCGCCGGAATCGAAGGTAATGCCTTTGCCGATCAAGACCACTTTCTTTTTGGCTTTTCGCGCCGGCTGATAATGAATCTTAATAAAGCGCGGTTCTTCCAAGCTGCCGCGGTTGACGGCGAGCAGGCCGGCGAGCTTCATCGCCTCAATTTTCTTTTTGTTCCATACTTCAACGCTGAGACCGCGTCCTCGGCAATATTCTAAAGTACGGGCGCCGAGGAAGCGCGCGGTGGCAACGGACGGCGGCTCGTTGACCAAATCGCGGGCGAGACATACCGCCGGTACGAGTACCTGGGCGGCATTCAGCGCATTCTGCAACGCCGCGGTTTTCTTCAGACCCGAGCGCAGCAACGTCAGCGATTTTATTGCCGCCGTGCCGTTGGGCTTGGAACGGTATTTACTGAACTGGTAGGCGGCGAGCAGCAGACCTTCGAGTAATGCCGCGGCGGCACTGATTTCCTGTTGCTTATCCGGCGCGAAATAAAGCGCGATGTCGCTGGCGCCGATGGCATGGGCTTCTTTGCGCGCCCGGGCGCCGACTTTGCGCCAAGTGTCGCCCGAGACCGGGGCGGCGCCCAAACCAATTAAAAGAATTTGTCCCGCCGGCAGATTTCCTGCACTGGTGTAGAGCAGCGTGCTGGCTTCGCTGCCGGTGAATTTACTTTGCGTCATGCGCCGACGCAGATGGCCTTTGAGCTGGCGGTCGACGGCGCGCAGCGCAGCATCGTCGAGATGATTTTCCCGCACCGGGATGACTAGGAGGTCGCACTTGATGCGTTCGGCTTGGGTGTCGCGAAATTTAATTTCCATCGAAGCCTCTTCAGTCCTTGCGCCGGATCAAATTCATGAACTCGGCGCGGGTCTCTTGGCGCGTGCGGAAGGCGCCGAGCAGGCTGCTGGTGATGACGTAAGAATTCTGCTTCTCGACGCCGCGCATGCGCATGCATAGATGTTCGGCTTCGAGCACCACGGCGACGCCCAGGGCGTCGAGCTTGTCCATGATCGTCGTGGCGATTTGATTGGTCATCCGTTCTTGCACTTGTAAGCGGCGCGCGTAGATGTCGACCAAGCGGGCGAGCTTGGAGATGCCGACGATTTTATGATGCGGAATGTAGGCGACATGGGCCTTGCCGAAAAACGGCAACATATGGTGTTCGCACAAGGAGTAAAAATCGATGTCGCGCTGGACGATCATTTCCGAATAATCCTCGGTAAACACCGCGTCGTTGATCACTTTCTCCGGGTCCATGTCATAACCGCGAGTAAGAAAAGCCAACGACTGGGCGACGCGCTGGGGGGTCCGGAGAAGTCCTTCGCGGTCGGGATTTTCACCGAGGGCTTTGAGAATCTCGCGGATTTGTTCTTCCATTGGAATTTCCTTCAAAGGGCGAGGGCGATTGCTGTGTCGAAAGTTTCAAAAAACTAACATTTAGCCCGAGGAGGGTCAAACCAGGCGAACGAATCGCCGCGCTAAAGTTTTTTCAGCAGCCAGCTGGGCGTGAAACGGAGCACGTAAGCGTTGAGGAAGGTCATGTAATCGGTGATCAGCAGGATGCCGACGATGATCAACAGCACACCGCCGATGACGTGAATGACCTGCACGTAGCGGCGTAGCTTCTGAGAAAACTGAAAAAATGAATTGATCGCCAAGGCGCTCAAGAAAAACGGCAAGGCGAGACCGGCGGCGTAACTCATCAACAAAAAAACTCCGTGGCCGACTTCTCCTGAAGTGCTCGCCAACGCCAGCGTGGCGCCGAGGATCGGCCCGACGCAGGGCGTCCAGGCCACGGCAAAGGTGATGCCGACCAGCACCGAACCGAGATAGCCGGCGGGTTTGTCTTTGAGATTGAACTGCAAATACTGATCGAGGGCGGCGATTTTAAATGCGCCGACCAACAGGAGCCCAACGAGCACGATGAAAATTCCGCCGAAGATGCGAATACCGTTGCGGTAGCCCATGAACAGCCCGCCGAGAAAACTGGCGGAGGCGCCGAGGGAAACGAAGACGATGGAAAAGCCCAGGATGAAGGCCAACGAATTCAGCACCACGCGGGTACGCACCCGGGTACGGGCCTGGTCGTCGCGCATTTCGTCCAATGACACGCCGGAAACGAATGAGAGATAAGAAGGAATCAGCGGCAGCACACAAGGGGAGAGAAACGAGAAGACGCCCGCGGCAAAGGCGACGAATATATTGACGTCGGTCATCTTTTGCCGTCGACCAAATCTTTGATCAGTTTTCGCGCGCCGGCGCCGTACCACTCGGCTGGACCCCAGCCGCGCGCCAGTCCTTCGCCTTTGGCGCCGATGAGATAAGTCGCGGGCAGTCCAAAGGCGCCGTAGTCTTGGCCGGTCTTAGCGTCAGGATCGAGAGCGATCGGATAGGTGATCTTCAATTCCTTGACGAAGTCGATGGCATCTTGCTTACGGTCTTTGACCGCCACGGCGAGGATGACGAAATTTTTATCTTTGAATTCTTGATAGAGCTTTTCCATCGACGGCATTTCTTCGCGGCAAGGTACGCACCAGCTCGCCCAGAAATTCAGCAGGACGATTTTGCCACGAAAGTCTTTGAGCGCGATTTTCTTACCGTCCGGTGTCGTCAAGGTAAACTCCGGCGTCGGCGCGACTTCTTTTATTGGCTGAAGTATCGAAACCGCTTTGTAGTCGATTTTCGACTGGGCCAGAACCGAGACCGAGCTGAAAACTGAAAAGAACAAGAGGCAAGCAATCAGCGGCGAACGATGGCGGTTCGATAGCATCTTCACGGCCTCAACCTTAACTATTTGACGATAGCGAAGCAATAGTTGGTTAGCCCGAGGCAGATTGGTCGGCTAACTCTCGACAAAATCACTCATCGACAGCGATTAGATGTCAGTTGCCGGCCCAAAGCTGCAATGAAACTAGTTTATGTTGTGTTCAAGAGCTAGAAACACGAAGCCCCCCTAGCATTGCGCCGGAGGGCTTCGTATTTTAGATAACCAGGACGGTTACCTTGTCGCCTGAGAGTAAGGAGGGTTTACAACAACCCCACAACCTCAATCACAAAGGTTACTTCTTCTTTTTAGCTTTCTTCTTGGCTTTTTTCTTTGCAGCCATAAGCACCTCCTTTTAGGATTCCACGGGTGGGCTAATTTGGACAGGCAGTAAAACATGGCTCAGGCGAAGACAATGTACTACTACAACCCTCCCATATTTTGTATCTGGCGTGATTATAGATCCACAACAAATTGTATGTCAAGAAAAAAATATCATTTTAGTTATTTTTTTCAAAAAAAGTTTCGCAACTTTGTCGAATGAGCGCAGTGGCGTCGAAAGAATCGGCGGAAAATTTAAAAATAAAAAAATTATCGGTCGGTTTTTCGACGCAGAGCGCGTCTCAAGCGAAAAAATTACTTGCGCGAGTGAAAATGCGCGAACAATATCGTTCCAGCGGCGATTAACCCATCAAACCGAGATAGCGCCAGTAGGGGATCGCGACGATCAGCGCGACAATGTAGGCGATGGCGTAGATCGGATTGACCCGGCACATGAGCGGGTAAGAAAATCCTTTGCCGTCGGTGGTCGAGTAGGCGAGCATGTGCCAATCGACTTGGTAGGGGAAAAACTAAACTTCCGAGGCGATCAGAATCACCATAGCGATAATCCATGGACTCATGCCGACGTCGACGGACAGCGGCAACAGCGCGACGCACAACGTCACGACTGCCAAGAAGCTGGTGAAGATCAATTTTAGCGCGTAGGTCAACAAGCAAATGACGACAAACAGCCAGGCGGGACTGTCGACGAAGGGGAGAATCAACGGCGAAATGCCGTCGACCAACCATTGATCGATTTTCGCGCCCTTGAGCAGCGCTGGAATGCTCAGGGTCACGCCCATGTGAATCAAAAGCTCCCAGTCGATGCCTTTGCGCATCATGCCCCAGTCGAGGATGCCGGTGTTGACCAACACCGCGAAGGCGATGATGGCGATCCAGGCGCCGTCGATGCCGTGGATCGTAGCCGTGAGCCAGCCGCCGACGGTGAAGCATAACACCGCTAAGCTGATCCATTCCTTGTGCGACAGCGGTCCTAAAATTTCCAACTGAGTTTGCACCATGGTGTAAGAAACGTTGGGTTGGGATTCGGGCCGGAAAAGATAGATGGAAAACGCCAGAACTATGACGATCACCACCAGCGTCGGCGGTAGGGCGGCGATAAACCAGTAGCCCCAAGAAAACTGCGCGCGCACATCGGCGGGCAAGAGGCCCCAAGCGATGAGGCTTGTGGTCGAACCGGTCAAAAACAAAAAGCCGAGTTGGCCTAAACCGAGAAAGCTCGCGGTGAACAAACCGGTGGAGGCTTTCGACGGCGTTTTATAGCCGAGACTCTCGGAAAGATTGACGAGCATCTGGCTGGTGATCACGGTGCGCGCGGTTTGTTGCGGGATCAGCGCCATGACGACCACGCCCATGATGCCGGTGGCGACGATTTGCCAGTAATAACTGAGTGGAAAGAGCTTCACTAAGTGCAACGACAAACGGTAAAACAAACCCGAGCCGGTAATCGCCGCGCCAAGGCCCAACACGCCGAGGGTCATGAACCATGTCGTGCTGGCGAAACCGCCCATGACGGTTTGCGCGGTTTCCAAATTCGCCAATATGATAATCATGGCGTAGGCCAACGCCACGCCGTAGTCCGGCAGCGAGCGAAACACCCAAAAGATCAGCGTCGCGGTGATCAAGCCGAGCATTTTCGTCCCGGCGCCATCGAGACCGATGTCCGGTTGGCCGAACCAAAAATAGATTCCCACCGCCAGCCCCGACACCGCCCCGAACCATTTACTGAACGACGGCGCGCGTAACACGGCGAGAGCACCGCGCCAACCGCCAGTTGTCCCGCTCGCTTGGCTCTCGTCGCTTCCGGCACTTTCTTCGGCGCCGGATTTTTGCCTGTCGGTTTCGCCGTAGTTCCGTTCGGTGGTGTTCTCTTGGGCCAAGATGCTCAGCGCCGAGCGCAGATGATTGATCGCCTTGGCGTATTCTTTTTTTTCTGCCAGGGCTTCGGCCATGCGCCGGTAGCCGACGATCGCTTCGGCGCCGGCCACGCTGCTACTTTTTTGCACCACCACGTCATGAAAGGTTCGATAGGCGCCGGCCACGTCGCCCAGGGCGATCAACGCGTTGCTCTTAAGATTGACTAGACGCGTGTTGGCGAGAATTTGCTCCTGGGGCACGCTATCGAGAATATTTTTTAAAAACAGCGGCGCACTGGTGAGCAGTGCGTCGCCTTGGGCCGCGAGATGGCGCGTCACCGTCGGCCAATCTTGGCTTTGCGTCGCGTGATGCAGCGCTTGCTGCCAATCGCCGAGGGCTTCGAAACGTTCCGCGAACTGAGCGTGGAGTTGCTGTTTGGCGTCCACCCCGTCGACATGAAGCAGCTTTTCGAGCAGCAGATCTTTGAAGAAGCTGTGCAGCTCGTACTTGTCGTCGCCCAGCCGGCGGATCAGCGGAAATTGGCTGTTGCCGAGATCGCTGACCAGTTGGCTGAATCCGTCGGCATGAAGCAATTGATCGAAGGTCTTCGCTTCGATGGCGCCGAGCAGCGCGGCGTGGCGAAAAAACTTCTGTTCGTCGCCATTGCGCGAGTTGTAGAATTCTTCGGCCAGGGAATTGAACGCTTCCCGTCCGGTGGAGTACTGCCGGTCGAGCAAGGAAAGCCGTTTGCTCAGGGTGGCGCAAAATTGCAGCAACCACTTGGGATGCTTTTCGATCAGTTCTTCCCAGTCTTCCCGGCTGAGCCGCCACAGCATCGATTCTTTGACGCTGACGATGGTCGCGGAACGGCGCTCGCCTGAGAGCAGCGCCATCTCGCCGAACCAGTCTTTGGGACCGAGCACGGCAACGATCTCCGAGTTGCCGGCGCCGCTGTCGACGACCACTTGCACGGCACCGGATTGAATCAAATAAAAAGCGTCGCCTTGATCGCCTTGTTTGAAGATCGCCTCGCCGGGTTGGCAGTGAGTCTCTTGCATCTTGCCCAACACCTTGGCGATGTCCTGCGGGACAGCGCGGCAAAGATCGGGATGCTTACGATGGCTTCAGCTTGGGGTTCCATGGTTTTATTCAAAAGAAGAGGCGATCACAGTCGTTGCGCCGGATTTCACTTTTGGGTTAGCGGATCACCTTGTCAGCTCTTTTCAGCAACGCTGGCGGCAGCTCGAAGCCGATAAATTTTGCGCCGCGGTAATTGAGCGTCAGATCGAATTTGCCTGCCCGCTCCACGGGCAATGTCGCCGGCGCTTTGCCTTTGACGATGAGATCGAGCAGCACGCCCGCGCGCCGGCCCATTTCAAAATAGTTGGGTCCGTAGGCGGCGGTGGCGCCGTTGATCGCCCAGGATTCTTCGTTGAACATGGTGGGAATTTTTTTCTGCCGCGAAATGGTGAAGATGAAATCAGCTTCGCTTTCGATCAAGTCGTCGGTGACCTGAAAAATCGCCGCTCCGGCGGGCGGATTCAAGTTACTCAGTGTGGTTTTCAACTCATCGGTGGATTTGACCCCGTGGCCGACCACCGGAATGGCCATTTTTTTTCCCGCCGCTTCGACGCTCGCGAAATTGTCCCGCGAAAAATTGCTGTTGGCGTCGAAGAACACATGGACCTCGGTTAGGGCGGGGAGGATCTCTTTAAGGAATCTCTGAACAAGTCATCTAGCAAGTCGTCTAATAACGAAGAGCAGAAAGACCGACAAGGTGAGGCGGGAGGAAAGAGCGTGGGGGAGCAGACAACGTTTGCGAGTTTGGCGTGGGCGAGAAAGAAAAAGCAGAGCAAGC
>SHYW01000003.1 GCA_009692615.1 Deltaproteobacteria bacterium
ACGCACACACTTGGCCTATATCGAACCAACTCCAACAAGGTGGGGTTCCGCTATGGCCAGGTTTCTAACTTACGACCTCAACCCAACGCACTACCCTGACATAATCGCGTTGCTGTTAACATGACATATTGACGTTGCCACGACACGATTTTTTTAGTATTTTCCTCTAAGAATCGCGGTTTCTTCCTCGTGCAATTCGAAGTCGCCGCCAGCTTCACGCAGCGCGACGCCGTATTGCGAACGGGCGCAGCCGATGGACACGTAGCCTTGGCGCACGTCTTCGAGAACTTTTTTCGGGTTGCGTTTGAAGGGATTGCCGAGGCCGCCGCCGCCGGGCCGTTCGACGCGGATGGTGTCGCCTTGCCGCAAGCGATGGTCGCCGAAGCGCGATGGTAGATGCTTGGCAGCGTTTGATTGTAGATTGACCACGCAGGCACCTTTGCCGCCTGGCAGACCCTCCTCGCTGCCGAATGGTTCGATGGCATGTTTGTCGGTGCGCATGGAGAAGCGCACTTCGTCGGCGAGAATCCGGTAGTCGCGAGCGAAGCCCAGGCCGCCACGCCATTCGCCGGCGCCGCCGGAGTCGGCGAGCATTTCAAAGCGTTCCACTCGGGTGGGGAACTCCGACTCGATGATCTCGATGGGCGCGGTTTTGCAGTTGCTCAGATGGAAAGCCGTCGCCGACACGCCGTCTTTGCCCGAGCGCGCGCCGGTGCCGCCGCTGAAGATTTCGTAATGGACATACGCGCGATTGGACTGCGCGTCGCGGCCGCCGAGCACCAAGGCGCCGCTGCCGGAGCCGCCGGCGATGCGCTTGTCCGGCACGAAGGCCGCCAGGGCATTCAGGATCGCTTCGGCCGCGGTGAGCGCTGTCGGCATGTAAGTATTCACCGCCGCCGGAAAGCGCGGATTGACCACGCTGCCGTCGCGGAAGGTCGCATCGATGCAGCGGGCGAGGCCTTGGTTGATCGGCAGGAAACGATCCACCAGCGCAACTAAACAGTAGGCGCAAGCGGCGCGCACCAGTGGCGGGCGAATGTTCGCCGGCCCTTGAGTCTGATCGCTGCAGCCGCTGAAGTCGAAATGTAATCTGTCGCCGGTCTTGTTTACTTTGACATGAATGCGGATCGGCTTGGTGAGATCGATGCCGTCGTGATCGACGAAGCTTTCGCCTTCGGACTCGCCGTCCGGCCAACCGGCGATGGTCTGGCGCACGCGCCGTTCGGTATAAGCTGAAAGTTGTTCGGTGGACTCGACGATCGTCGCTTTGCCGTAGCGCTCCATGAGTTCGCAGACCCGTCGTTCGCCCAAGCGCGCCGCGCCGACCTGGCCGCGCAGGTCGCCGATCACCAGCGCCGCGGTGCGGCTGTTGGCGGCGATCATCGCTTCTATTTCTTTCACCGGTTTGAGTTCGGCCATGAACTTCACCGGCGGCAGGTGCAAACCTTCTTGATAAATTTCCCGCGCGTTGCCGCTGCCGCTGCCGGGCACGGTGCCGCCGATGTCGCTCTTGTGCGCCATGTTGGCGGCGAAGCCGACCAATTCATTGTCAAAATAGATCGGTGTGAACACGCCCATGTCGGGCGCATGAGGGCTGCCGCCGAGATAAGGATGGTTGGTGATGAAGGCGTCGCCGGGATGAATTTCCTCTTGAGAAAAAGTTTTCAAGATCGCCGCGGCGCAGGCGGGAAAGGCGCCCATGTGGAGCGGCAGAACGACGTGCTGGGCGATCACTTCGCCCTGGGTATTCAAGATCGCGCAGCTGGCGTCTTGGGATTCACGAATAATCGTCGAGTAGCCGGTGCGAAATAAACTGTTCTGCATCTCCTGGACGATGCCGGCCAGGCGCGCTTGGATGACTTGCAGGGTGATGGGATCGACCATGGGGTAGGCAATAGGCATTAGGCAACAGGCAATAGTAGGAAAACCGGACAACGAATGACTGGCATCTTTCTGTTGCCTATTGCCTGTTGCCTGTTGCCTGCGCGCGCAGTGCGCTAGTTTGCTGCTGATTGATCACGTAATCCGCATCCGCGCTATCGATCGCCACGCGATAAACTTCCCGCGCGCGCGCTTGGGTCACGTAGCCGTTGCGCACGTCGTTTAAGACGCGCGCTGGGTCGCGGGTCAGTGGATCGCCTAGGCCGCCGCCGCCGGGGGTTTCTAGACTGAAGACTTCGCCGGGATGCATGACATGGTCGGAGAAGCGCGATGGGATCACGCGCTCGCCGGCTTTGCCGGGATTGAGCACGCAGTGGCCGGTCCTGCCATCGCTGCCGCCGTCGATGCCCTTGGGCGCGACGCTGTGTTTGGTCGAGCGCAGCGAGAAACGCGCGTCGTTGTCGAGCATCTCGTATTCGCGGACGAAACCCAAGCCGCCTCGAAATGCTCCAGGGCCGCCGGAGTCGGCGATCAGTTCGAAGCGATTGACCCTGGTGGCGAATTCCGATTCGATGATTTCAATCGGCGCGATTTTGGCATTCGATTGATTGACATTGGTTCCCGACACGCCGTCCTTGCCGCTGCGGCCGCCGGAGCCGCCGCCAAAGATTTCATACTGCACATAACCCTTGCCGGTTTTGTTGCTGCGGCCGCCGATGATGATCGACCGGCTGCTGCAGCCGTCGCCGACCTTTTTGTGCGGCGTGATTTGGCTCGAGGCTTCGAGCAGCGCCTCCACCAGGGCGTGGACGGTCGGATTGTAAGTATTCACCGGCGCGGGAAAGATCGGGTTGACCACGCTGCCGTCGCGCACTTTGATTTCGATGCAGCGCGCCAAACCATAATTGATCGATAACGCCGGATCGACCAGGCAAGTCATCAGATAGGCGCAGGCGGCGCGCACGATGGTCGGGCGAATATTCGCCGGCCCCTTGGTCTGATCGGCGCTGCCGGTGAGATCGAAGAGCACACGGTCGCCTTTTTTCTCCATGCGCACATGCAGACGCACGGGTTTGTCGAGTTCAACGCCGTCGCTGTCGACGAAGCGTTCGCCGGTGCCCTCGCCGTCGGGCCAGGAAGCGATTTCCTTGCGTACTTTGGCTTCGGTGAGGTCGAACAATTCATCGAAGGCGGTTAGAATCGTCTCTTTGCCGTAGCGCTCCATCATTTCTTGAAAGCGCCGTTCGCCCAGACGCGCCGCGCCGACTTGGCCGCGCAAATCGCCGATGACCAATTCCGGCGTGCGGCTGTTGGCGGCGATCATCGCTTCGATGTCTTTGCTGATCTGCAACTTGTGCACGAATTTAATCGGCGGGACGTGCAGGCCTTCTTGATAAATTTCCCGCGCCTGACTCCAACAGCTGCCCGGCACTGGCCCGCCGATGTCGCTCTTGTGCGCCAGGTTGGCGGCGAAGCCGACCCATTCGCCCTTAAAAAAAATCGGCGAGAGCACCGCCATGTCGGGCGCGTGAGGACTGCCGCCAAGATAAGGATGGTTAGTAATGAAGGCATCGCCTTCATGGACTTCGTCGGCAGTGTAATTTTTTAAAATTCCCGCGGCGCAGGCGGGAAAGGCGCCCATGTGCAGCGGCAATACGACATGCTGCGCGACGACTTCGCCGGCGCGATTCAAGATCGCGCAGCTGGCGTCTTGCGATTCTCGAATGATCGTCGAGTAGCCGGTGCGGAACAAAGAGTTTTGCATCTCCTGGACGATGCCGGCCAGGCGCGCTTGGATAACTTGCAGGGTGACGGGATCGACGGTCATGAATGGTTAGGCAACAGGCAATAGGCACCAGGCAATAGTAAGAATTCCGAACATCCTACTGTTGCCTATTGCCTGTTGCCTCATGCCTTCTCCTTTATGATGATATTTCGATACTCATCCACGGCCGCTTCCTGTTCCGGCTGAATTACGGTCGTGGTGTCGAGTTGTTCGACGATGGCCGGGCCGGTGATTCGATGTCCCGGCTCGAACAGGTCGCGGTTATAAACTTGGGTCATGAGCACGCCGTGTTCTTTACCGAAGAAGACTTTGCGCTCGCCGGTTTTCGCTGCTTCAACTTTTCGTCCGGTGACTTTTCCCGGCGACAGTTTCGCCTGGGGCACCAGGCCGAGGGAAATCAATCGCAGACTGACCAGCTCCACCGGTTCGCTCTCGGCTTTGTGGCCGGAGTTCTGCTCGTGCATGGTGTCGAAGCGGCCGCGCATGAGAGTCAGATCATGCCTGGTGAACGGCGGCATGGACGCGGGCACGGTGAGTTCGTAGCCTTGGCCGGCGTAGCGCAGATCGAGATAAGGTTCGATTTTGATTTCTTCGTCGCTGAAACCTTCGCTGTGCAGATCAGCTTTGGCGCGCTCGATCAACTGATGAAACATATGGTTGATCTCGGCTAAATCTAAATCGTCGAGGCCGACGAGTTTCGAGCGCACGTAGTCGTGCTTAACATCGGACATCAACAGACCCAGAGCCGAGTGCACACCCGGTGTCAGAGGCACGAGCACCGATGGAATGCCGAGATCGAGCGCCATTCTGCCGGCGTGCATCGGCCCACCGCCGCCGAAGGCGACCAGCGTGAAGTCGCGGATGTCATAACCGCGCGCGGATGAAACCGCTTTGATCGCTTCTTCCATCTTGGCGTCGATGATTTTCAAGACGCCGTCGGCGGCTTCGAGCAAATCGAGCTTCAACGGCTTGGCGAGTTTTTCCTGCAAGACGCGCTCGGCTTTGGCTTTGTCGAGCTTCATGCGGCCGCCGAGAAAGTGATTGGGATCGAGGACGCCGCAGACCATATTCGCGTCCGTGACGGTGATGTTCTCGCCGCCGCGGTCGTAGCACACTGGGCCAGGATCGGCGCCGGCGCTATCGGGACCGACTTGCAAGCCGCCCACGGCGTCGATGCGCGCAATCGTCCCGCCGCCGGCGCTGACCGTATGAATGTCCAACATCGGCAGCGCAATCGGTCGCAAATTTATTTTTCCCTGCGTCGTGATCACCGGATTGCCTTGATGGATCAGCGCGACATCGCAGCTCGTGCCGCCCATGTCGAAGGTGATGATGTTGTTGATGCCGACCCGCTCGCAAGTTCCCATCGACGCGATGACGCCGCCGGCGGGGCCGGAGAGCACCGTCGCCACCGGTTTTTCCGCCGAGCCTTTAAAGGTCGACACGCCGCCGTTGGACTGCATGATGTAGAGTTTCGGCGTGGTGACGCCCAGCTCTCTCATTCGGCTTTCAAGGCGGCCCAAGTAGTTCGCCATCACCGGCGCGATGTAGGCGTTGATCACCGTGGTGCTCAACCGATAGAACTCGCGGATCTGCGGCAGGACTTCGTAGGACAGCGATAGGCGTGCTTCGGGAAATTCCTCGGCGAACAGCTCTTTGATTTTCAGTTCATGGTCGGGATTCAAAAACGAAAAGAGAAAACAGACGGCGACCGATTGCACGCCTTTTTTCTTGAGGCTGCGCACAGCTTGGCGCGACGCTTCGACGTCGATCGCCTTCAGCGCGTTGCCTTTGAAGTCGACGCGCTCGGGAATTTCTTCGGTGAGATAAGGCGGCGCGAGCAATCTTGGCTTTTCGAAAAACAGATCGTAGGTCGCCGGGCCGTAGCCACGGGTCTGCTCCATCACTTCGTAAATGCCGCGAAAGCCCTGGGTGACCAGCAGGCCGGTCTTGGCGCCTTTTTCTTCGAGCAGCGTGTTGGTGCCGACCGTGGTGCCGTGGCAGAAAAACGACACGTCGCCGGCGGTGACGCCTTGATCGATCAGTTCTTTGACGCCGTTCAGTACGGCTTGAAACGGTTCCTTCGGTGTCGACGGCACTTTGGTGATGGCGATCTCGCCGTTGTCTTCGTTGAAGAAAACGAAATCGGAAAAGGTGCCGCCGGTGTCAACGGTAACTCGGTACTTGGACATAGTCCGTTTCGTCTACCATGGAATTTTCACTGCTTCAATCTTAGTGCGTGCGCGCCGTGAGAGCGGAACAAAAATGCCGCGCAGGCGGACGGCTGCGCGGCATTTTTCTGCGGGTAAAATTTACGCTGAGCTACGCCGCTTGCACCAGCGCGCGGTAATGGCCGGCCTTGGAGATCGGCGGCAAACCTTTGACGATCACTTGCCAGCTGTCGCCGAGATCGTTGCTTGAGAAAATTTCGCCGGCGGTGGTGGCGGCATAGATCGCCGTCGAAGCGCCGGCTTCTTCTAAGCAGAAAGCTTCGATGCTCGCTTGCAGCCGGTCGGGTAAACCGTTTTTCAAAATCTCCCAACTCTTGCCGCCGTCTTTGCTGCGCGAGATGCGCGCGCCGGCGAAGTGTGTATTGCGCCAAGTGCCCGGCGCGTCGTGGGCCGCGGTCATGAACATCAACTTGGGATCGCTGGGACGAAACACGAAGCCGTCGGGATAACCGCCGATTTCATCTTCACGCCGGGTCCACTGTTCCCAGCTGGCGCCGGCTTGAGGGCTGGCGTAGAGGCCGCGGCCGGTGACGGCGTATAAAAATTTGCCGTTGCTCGGATGGATCATCAAACGATGCACGTCTTCATAGAGATCGGTGGCGCCAAGCTCTTGCCAATGCTCGCCGCCGTCGGTGCTCTGCAGCAAAGCGCCGACTTCGATGGCGGCGTACATGGTGGTCGGGTTGTCCGGATCAAAATTGATATGCTTGACATGACCGATATGGGGCGGCGCGGGAAAACTCCACTTGGCGACGCTCGGCACCGAGCGCAGGTTGGGCAACTCAGTCCAGTTCATGCCGAGATCGTCACTGACGAATAGATGGGCCGGTTCGGTTCCGGCGAAGACGCGCACGCGGCCGTTGATTTTTTTCGCCGCCAGCGAGTAGACGTTGTTTTGGGTCATGCCGTTGTTGCGCGCTTCCCAGCTCTTGCCGCCGTCGGCGCTGACCAAGACGCCGCCCTGAAACGCGCCGGCGAAGATCAAGCCGCTTTCCGGTTCTTCGACGATGGCGCTCACATGTTTGTCGGTGACGGCACGATGAGCGATACGCCAATCGGACTTTGCCGAGTCGCGTTCGACCGAGATGGCGCCCTCGCGGCTGCCGATCAGGATTTGGTTCGACGGCGTGTTGGCCGAGTAAATGGTCGTGCCGCCGTGGGATAAAGCGATCGTCATATGCCTGCCCTCCAAATAAAAATGTAAAATGTAAATAATAGGTGCGGACTCGGCGGTAGCATTTCACTTCACCATTTTTCTGTCAAGCGAACCGTGGATTAGGTCGTGGCTCGGTTAGATTGCCGTGTCGGTACATGGTGTGAGTAAGATTTCTCGCTGCGCTCGAAATGACATATTTCCAACGGTTGTCATCCCGAACCCTTCGGCTACGCTCAGGATAAACTTCGTGAGGGATCTCGCTATGCTGAACCACTACCGTGGATTACCGCAGCGGATTTGACAGCCCGTCGGCTTTGTTGGAAGGTTCAGGTGAAGAGGAGAAACGCCATGAATGCCGAAAGCATGTACCAAGCCGGCCAGGACGCAGTGCGCAACTTCACCAAAGATGAAAACGACGCGCTGACCAAAGTCGGGCCGGCGACTGTGATGGGCAACTTGTTTCGCCAATACTGGATACCAGTGACGCCGGCGGTGGATGTGCAGAGCCGGGCGGCAAGCCATTGCGGGTCAAACTGCTCGGCGAGGAACTGGTGTTGTTTCGCGCTAAAAATGGCCAATTGGGTTTGATCGGCGCTATTTGCCCGCATCGTTTGGCGCCGCTGTTTTATGGCCGGGTTGAAGACGACGGCCTGCGCTGCATTTACCATGGCTGGAAATTTGCCCCCGGCGGAAAATGTTTGGAGATGCCGAATGTTCCCGCCGAGCTCGGCTTCACCGATCGGATTCACCATCCCGGTTATCCTTGCGTCGAACGCGGCGGCATTATTTGGACTTACATGGGACGGGCGCAAGAGTTGCCGGCGTTGCCGGATTTGGAATTTCTTCGGGTCGACGACGACGACCGGCAGTACCGATTAATTTTTTCAGGAGTGCAATTATCTTCAAGTGCTCGAAGGCGGCATCGATCCGACCCACGTCATGTGGCTGCACTCGCCCTACGATCTGGCGGACGAAGTGTTGACCGCCGCCAACCAGCCAGAGCAGCATAAAGCCGCCCAGCGCTCGGGCGCGCGCACGCCCCTCGATGTCACCATCGCTGACACCGCCGGGGGATTTACTTACGGCGCCAAACGGCCGGCGGGCGAGGGCAAGAGTTTGTGGCGCGTCAATCAGTTCATCATGCCTTTTTACACCATGCCGCCGGGCGGCGATCAGAAGCAGGCGCGGGCTTATATTCCGGTGGACGATGAGAACTGCATCAAATGGCAGATCAAATGGTATCCCAGTAAAGCGATCAAGGCGGCGTCAAAAGAAAGTTTGCGCCCACCGTTTGCCGAAGAGGCCTACGATGCGCCGACCAACGCGCTGCCCTACGGCCACATTCGCACCCAGGCGAAGAAGTCGAATGATTACTTGATCGACTGGGAATTACACAAGGCGCGCCGCTTCGGCATCGCCGGGGTGAATCTGCAAGACGTTGCGGTCACCGAGAACGAAGGACCGCTGCCGATTCTCGATCGCACCAAGGAAAATCTTTGCGCCGGCGATCTGACGGTGATCAAGGCGCGGCTCATGTTGCTCGAAGCGGCTCAGGCGTTGCGCGAACATGGCTCAACGCCCATCGGCGCCAACGATCCGAGCGTCTATCGCGTGCGCGGTAGCTCGGTGATCGTGCCGGACGACATCGATTGGGTCGAAGGCGCGCGCGAGTCGGTGACCGTGCCGGCGGTGGGGTAGGAAGAATTCACCACGGAGGACACAGAGGACACAGAGTAGGGGCCGGTCGCGACCGGCCCGGTCCTGGTTCGGAAAAATTAACCGCACCCTTCGACGTTGCTCAGGGCAATCGGGGCGCAAAGAGCGCAAAAAAAATTCTGACGTAGGGGCGACCGGCGGTCGCCCTTCCGATCAACGCAACGTTCTGCCAACCGGGTCGAATTGCTGATTCACGCCGATCTCTTTTAGTACACTGTCGACGAAGCGGGTGTCGGTCCATTCGCTGACTTCGATCTTGGGAACTTTTTCAAACGAAGCGGTTTGGTAATTGAACTCGGCGGTTTTTTTGTACTGATCGAGATTCATTAAACCATTTACCGCCCAAGCGGATTTGAATCCAAGCCATAGATTCGCCGCGTCTTTGCGATCGAGTTTGGGCCGTCGCTTGGTGATGGCGTTGACCCAGGCTTCTTGGTTGTCGGCGAAGTAGCGGCTGGTTTTGATGATCGCCGAGGTGAAGCGGCGCAGCTGTTCGGATTTCTCTTCAATCACTTTCGCCGTTACGGCGTTGACCTTTTCCACCACCGTGGCGTTTTCGAAGAATGCGTTTTGATCGATCAACACTTTGACGCCGGGTTCGCGTTGAATCGTCGCCCAGGTGCCCACCGACATGGTCGTCGCATCGACCCGGCCGGCCACTAGCGCTTGGGCGCGGGTCGACGGCACGCCCATGGCGAGAACCGTCAGGTTCGCGGTGTTCACTCCGAGTCCTTTGAGGGCGATCATTGACAAAGTATGATCGACGCTGCCGAGACGCGCCACGGCGAAAGATCTGCCGTGTAGGTCTTGCGCCGATTTGACCTCGTCGCGGGCGGCGACGAGAAAATACAGTCGGGCATCGGGGGAGTGAATGGCGCGCAAGGTTTGCACTTTCGCCGCGGTCAATCGTATCGCTTCGGAAGTCGCGATGTTACCGACGTTGATGTCGCCGGAGATCATGGCGGCCACCGCCAGCGGCGTGCCCTGGAGTTCGATCAATTCGACTTCCAGCCCTTCGCGTTGATAGAAGCCCAAATCTTTGGCCAACCAATTGACCGAATTGGGCAACGGCGGCACCGGCGAGGAAGCCAGACCGACGCGCAGTTTGAGCGGCTCTTTCGACCTCAGTTCGGCGCCGTGAACGGTTGCGCTTTGACAAAATAAAGCGAGCGTGAGCAGTGCGGCGAGCAAATGCATTTTCAATTCCCCATACCTCGTGAACATCTAACAGCAACGACCTTACACGGCGATTATCTGGAGTCAACTTGCGTTGCTTGACCTTGCCCGCGTCGGGCTGTAAACGATTGTCAGTGGTTGCCGATGCTAGCCATCGGGGCAAGGAGTATGTGAATGAGTTCCAATGAAAAAATCGTCGTGTTTGGGCCAGCATTACCGCTCAACATCGCGCCCATGTGGGTCGCCTACGACAAGGGGTTTTTCAAAGAGGAAGGTTTGGACGTCGATCTACGGCCGGTGCAGGGCATTCCCGATAGCGAGCATCCGCGCCATCAATGGCGCAAAGAGGGCGCGATCGTTTTCCAATCTCCCGGCGGCTCGCCGCCGTTTCGCTCGGTGTTGGAGAAGCGCGATCACATCGACGGCGAAGTCAACGTGGTTTCCATCGCCAACCGCACGGCCCATGTGTTTGTCGCCAAACCCTATATTAAAGACGTTGCCGACTTGAAGGGCAAGAAAATCGCCGGCGATTTGAAAGGCGGGTCGAGCATGGACGCCAAGATGGTCATGCGCCACTTCGGCGTCGATCCGGATAAGGATGTCACCTGGATCGACAGCCGCGGCAAGCCGCCCAACACGGAACGTTTTCGCTTAGGGCTGTTCGAGCGCGGCGAAGTCGACGCAGTGTGCTGCGATCCGCCGCACTGGAATATCGCCGTGCAGATGGGCGGCCATGCGCTGGCGTCGTGCCGCGATCTTTTTAAAATCCCCGAGGCGGGCTTTTCCACTTCGCCGGCGGTGATCGCCGAGAAACCCTTCGTGGTGAAGGGAATGATTCGCGCGCTGCTCCGCGGCGTGATGGTGGCGCGCCATAGCAAACAAGAGACCCTCGACTCAATCTTGCGCCATAATCATTTTATCAACCGCGAGTTGGCAACGTTGGCTTACGACGAAGTGCACAAAGAATGGGGCCCGGTGCTCGACTTGGAAGCCTATCAACGCAAGGTCGATTTCTACACCAGCGAGTGGAACCTGCCGAAGAAGCCGGTGAGCGACTACTACAATTTTAAATATTTGAAGGAAGCGCTCGACGAGTTGGGTTTGCTGCACACTTGGGATCCACGGCTGGAATTCAAAGAATAGTCCGCCAATAAGCAGAAGTTAGTAGATAAATTAGAAGATCCGATCTGGCGTTAAAGGCAATTTCTTTGGGTTCATCGCGATTGAGTTTTGGGAGGTTGCTTGAATGTACAAAACCACCAAAGAAGAAAATGAGATTCTCACGCGCACCGGCAAGGGAACGCCGATGGGCGAGTTTCTACGGCGCTATTGGTGGCCGGTTGGGATTTCGGCGCATTTGAAAATCAAGCCGACGTTCATTCGCGTATTCGGCGAGGATTTAGTCCTGTTTCGCGACGGCACGGGCAAAGCCGGCGTGATCGGCGCCTACTGCGCGCATCGGCGGGCGAATTTATGTCTTGGCGATGTCGAGAAGGACGGCGTGCGCTGCCGTTATCATGGTTGGTTGTACGATCGCGACGGTCAGTGCCGGCAGATTCCCGGCGAGCCGGCCACCAGCGAATTGAAAAAAGAATCGATCCGCCTACCGGCGTATCCTGTCGAAGAGCTTGGCGGACTCATCTTCGCCTACTTTGGCCCGCAGCCGGTGCCGCTGGTGCCGCGTTACAATTTTCTCGTCGGAGACGGCGAAGTTTATATTACCGTTCAAGGCATTCAGAACTGCAACTGGCTCCAATGCGTCGAGAACGGCATGGACCCGGTGCATCCGAGTTTCACCCACGGCGGCGCTTGGCCCGATATCATGAGCACCGAGCCAGAACTGGGTTTCCATGAAACCGAATGGGGCATGGTCTATAAAGCCTATCGCAACACCAAAGATCCCGGCATTCTCAACTACCGTGAGCACCACTTGCTGATGCCCGGCGTGAGCTGCGGCGGCAGCGGCGGACGCTACTTGTCGGGTCAGAACGCCAACACGCCGGTGTCGGCGGCGCGTTGGAGCGTGCCCATCGACGACACCCACACGTTGCTCATGCGCGTGCGCTTCAAGCCGTCGGATAATCCCGGCAAGTATGAAGGCGATCCATTCAGCAAACGTTGGAAGCCGCCGCAGGTGTTCATCGCGCCCTACAAAGAATACCTGGACTCCGACAATCCCGAATTGGGCTATCCAATCCCGCCGCTCCATTTCATCGAGGACGGCATGGTGGTCGATAGCATGCCGTCCATCGCCGACCGCGAGAATGAAAATCTCGGCCCGGCGATCGACGACGGCATTATTAAATTACGCCAGATGTATTTGCGCGAGATCGACAAAGTGAAACGCGGCGAAGATCCGCGCTGCGTGGTGCGCGATCCGGCGAAGAATCAGATGATTCTAATTCCCGCCTACGAAACCTGGGTGCCGGAGAGCGAACGCAATCTCGGTAAAACCGTGGCGGCGGGATAAGAGAGATTGGCCGCACCCGTCGACAAAGCTCAGGGCGATCGGGAACGCAAAGGGCGCAAGAAAAATTCGGATTTGTAGGGGCGGGTTTTAAACCCGCCCTCTCGGAGGAACTATGGCGATACACGTCGTTAATGAAAATGATGTTGAGAAAGTAAAGAGCGGCCGCGGTTTTACTAAGTGGCTGCATGTTTCGCCGGGCGGGGCGGGGCCGGAGATGATGATCCGTAACTGGGGGCCGGATACCGATATCCCGGTGCACAGCCATCCTTATCACGAAATGTTTTACGTCCTTGAAGGCGAAGTCGAGATCGACGGCAAGACGTACACCGCCGGCTCGTGCATCTACATCGAGAAAAACACGCCCTACGGTCCGACCCGCGCGCCCAAGGGCGGCAAGGTGTTGCGCTACGCCGAGGCCGGAATCGGCAAATAGCATGGAAGAAAAATATATCGATGCCGACGGCATCAAGACTTTTTACGTCAAGGCCGGCAACGGCTTTCCCGTGGTCATGTTCCACGGCGCGGCGCCGGGCGCTTCGGCGCAGGTCAATTGGCAGTTGAATATCGAACCGCTGGCCGCTGCTGGCTTCACAGTTTACGCCTACGACCAAGCCGGCTATGGCCGTAGCGATAACCCCGCCGATCTTTCCATCGAATATCGCGTCACTCACGCGAAAGCTTTCATCGACGCTTTGAAGCTAGATCGCTATCATGTCATCGGCAATTCCGTCGGCGGCTATATCGCGGCGCGCCTCGCGCTCGAAGATCCACGCGTCGGCAAATTTGTCACGACCACTAGCGGCACGCTCGCGCCCAAAGGCTCGGCGGAGTCGCAGGCTTTGGGGCAAAAACATTCCGAAGAGCTGCGCGAGTACGTTCCGAGCCTAGAAAACATGCGCGCGCTGACGCTCGGTACGCTGCATCGCAAAGAGTTGGTTACTGAAGAGTTGGTGCGGGCGCGCTACGAGATGAGCCTCGGCAAGAATCAAGAAGCGGCGCTCAAAAGAAAAAGCGCCAAGCCGCCGCGCTCGTTGATCGACGAATTGCCCAAGCTCAAGACCAAAACGCTGCTGTTATGGGGCAACCAAGACCGCGGCGTTTCGGTCGAACGCGGCCTGCTGCTGTTTCAATTGATTGCCAATGCCGAGTTCCATCTGTTCGACCAGTGCGCCCATTGGGTGCAATGGGATCAAGCCGAACGGTTCAACCGGCTGGTGAGCGATTTTCTCAAAGCCAGTTAACGGCGTAGCGCCGCAAGGAGCGAGGATGAAGCAAGTCCTTACATCGATTCTAATCTTGATTGCGCTCTCAGCCGTTACAGCGCCGGCGCAAGAGCGTAAGCTCGAGCGCATCCGCATCGGCGGCGGCTCCACTTCGGCGACCCAGATGGCGATGTGGTTGGCCAAAGAGGCCAATCTTTATGAGAAGCATGGCCTCGGCGTCGAAGCGATCAGCATTCCCGGTAGTTCGTTGGCGCTGCAGGCGATGCTCTCGGGCGAGCTGCCGATCATTCAGCTCGGCGGCGCGGCGTCGATCCAGGCCAATCTCGCCGGCGCCGATACGATCATCATCGCCACCATCGTCAAGAAATTTCTTTTCTGGATTTACGGTCAGGCGAATATCAATCGGATGGAAGATCTGAAGGGCAAAGTGTTCGGCACAACGCGCTTCGGTTCGCTGTCCGATCTGGCGTCGCGTTTCGCGCTGCGCGCCGCCGGCATCGATCCCGAGCGCGATATCACGATGGTGCAGACCGCCGGGCCGGCGGAAACCGTGGCGGCCATCGCCAGCGGTAAGATTCATGCCGCGGCGTTGAGTCCGCCGGCAACCTTGCAGGCGAAGAAAGCCAAACTCAGAGAACTGCTCGACATGTCCAAGCTTGACGCCGAGTATCACATCAACGGCGTGGTGACGACGCGGAAATATTTGAAGACCAATGAAGACACGGTGCGCCGTTTCATGCGCGCCTACACCGAAGCGGCGGTGCGCGGTCAGCGCGACAAAGCTTTCGCCGTGCGCGCCATGGGAAAAATTTTTCGCAGCGACGACCGCGAACTGCTCGATGAAAGCTACGATCTGATCATCAAACCGAGCTTCGTCGTGCCGCCGCATCCTTCCGTCGCCGGCGTGGCGAGCTTGTTAAAAGGGTTGGAGCCTTCTAGTCCGAAGGCCAAGGGCTCGAAGCCGGAAGATCATGTCGACGGGCGTATCGTGCGTGAGTTGGAGCAGAGCGGGTTTATCAAATCTCTACAGTAGTAGATGGCGTGGGAGCGACGGCGACAATTGACACCTTATTGATTGCTGGAGTAGTTTCGAATCGACGATCGTTGGATATTTAATAGAGATCAGTTCACTTAATGGTTGGGCCTTAAAGGGGTACCGAGGCTAACGAATGTTTCGAACCACTGCGGATAAATTCAAGATCTTATCCAGTTACCTTATAGGTGGCGCCGCTATCCTGTTTTGTTTGTACACGGCAGTGACTGAGGGCTTAAACCCCAAACTTCAAGTGCTAATCTGTCTTCTTGGTGGCACTGTAGGCTGGTGCGTCGGTTTGTACCTCACACCCACAAGTGAAGGAGAGAAGCAGCAACTTTCCGAATTTAGCAAAGCTCTTTTAACCCTCATCTCGGGTTTCGGTCTGGGAAAAATCGACATAGTGGCAGCAAAGATTTCGGAGTGGGTTCCGGCGGGTGCAACTGAATCAGCGATTCGAATTCTCTTGTTCTTGTGCATGTTGCTTATCGGAGCGCTCTTCACATATATAAGCCGGTTGTTTGTAACTGGGACGGAGGATGAATTTAAGACGAAACGAGCGAAATTAATTGCTGAGCTGAAGAAGTCTGTTGCTGAACTTGAAAACAGTAACTAAATAACTAGGCACATCCTGGTTTTTAGACCGACAAGCATCGAAAAGTCTACCTCGATTTTTGTCTCGTAGGATATGGGCCGATTTGGCATTGAGGTCCTGGCTTGGTGTTGATGTCGAATCATAGTCATTTGAGAAGAAAGTCGGGACAGGCTACTTTTTTTGCAACAATACTGTAGAATAGAAGCCTAACTCCAAATTCATTACGGGTCTCCAAGCTAGTGGCAAATCTGTGCGCGCCCAAACGACACTTCTCTCGATAGTTAGACCACTTAATTAGAGAGCGTGTATGTTGACCTATATTGTTCGACCACGCGGGTTGTACTGCGAGCCCGAACTTACGGTGCTAGAATTTCCTGGTACGGTCCAGCTCGAGTTTAAATTAGAGCCCGGTGGGCCTTTTGGCGAAGATGTCCCCCCGATTCGCACTGTACCCGTCGGAGCAAATGCTCGCTTTGGGTGGGACGCCTGTCGCGGTGAGACTTCTGTGCAGACGGACGCTCGCTTGCCATGGTTGAACTTTACAATGCACGGAACAGATCAACAAATCACCTTAGATGGAGCCACGGTCAGAGTTGCCACCGACGTCCACTCGCGCGAAGAACTGGAGATTGTCTTAGAAACATATTATTACGCGTTGCCACCGTTGCTTGGACTTGAAATGCTGGACTCGCCAATTGTGGCAGAAGTTCGCGGTCGTTTAGGCGGTGTGTCATTTTGCTGGGGGCTCGTCGAAACTGGTATCGAGTCAATCGATGTAACTACAAAGGAACGTCAAGAAGAACGTGTACGGCGAGCATTCTCTCGTTTAGGTATCGTTGATAAGCGACTTGGTCTCGCGAATCGCCGGTTACTGGCCGCAACACATTACTTTCAAATCGCGTGTCGATTGTTGGGTGCTCAAGGACGACGCGGGGAGTTCCTTTCTGAAAGTATTCTGAATTTCGCAAAAGTTTTGGAAGTCTTATTTCCTGCTGCACCTCAGCAAAGCATCGACACGACTCGGCAGGCGTTGACGGGGCTGGATTTCACGGAAGTTGAGATTGAGGCTTTGTACATACCTGCCGTTGCATTGCGTAATTCAATCGACGTGGCGCATCCTACACTCGCAGTCTTTACAAATGACCAGTTGAAAACTTTGGCGCGTTATAGCGAGTTAGCGGAGGGAGCGTTTCGCGTCCTACTTGACCGTATTTTTGATAGTATTGGACTTGGCAAGTTTGAGCTGAAAGCTCTGCCAGACACGAAACCATCACCTGAGACGTTGCGAGTTATAACGCGGGTGGACGAGAACTTGAAAAGATATGAAACGACTCGCGTATCGTTAGTCTAACAATTGGCTTGCGTCGGATCGCTAGATTGCGCTCGTCAATTTCCTCCGCTCAGCCTTCGCGTTGGCTTAGCCTTGTGCCATCGAACGGCAGTAACGGAAGCCGTTTTCATGTGGCTCAACACTCGCACGTCGTTACGTACCTACAGCGCGTAGAACCGTTTGGCGTTGTTGTAGATGGTTTTCTTTTTCGCCGCTGGGCTCAAATCTTTTCTGGCGAAGTGCTCTTTGACTAATTTTTTCATGTCGGTGCGCGTCGCTTCGTGGGGGAAGTCGGAGGCCCATAGCAAACAATCGTCGCCGAGCAGTTCCACATCGCGTTTGGTGGTGATCTCTTCGCCGCATTGAAAATAAATTTGCTTGCGCGCCAACAGTTCGCTCGGCAGTACCGGCCGTTCGGTCGGCGGCACGCGCTGGAGGCGGTCCTCGATCTTGTCGATCAGATAGGGCGTCCAGCCGCTGCCGGCTTCCAAAAATCCCAGGCGGAGCTTTTTCAGTTTATTCATCACGCCGGAGAACATGATGTTGGTGAACTGGCGCATTTGCGGGATGACGTGGGTCAGCGTCGCCGCTTCGTTGGGCACTAGATAGCGGTCGTTATCGCGCAGGGAATTGCACGAGTGCACCGACAGCACGCAGCCCAAGCGGTCGGCTTCTTGAAACACCGGCCAATATTGTTTGTGGCCCAGCGGCAGTTGTAAGCCGTCCGCCGGCAGGATACCGCCGACCATGCCGTAGCGCTTGACCACGCGGCGCAATTCCTTCACCGCGGCTTTCGGGTCCTGCATGGGCAACAGCGCCATACCGCGAAAGCGCCGGTCATGAACTAAAAAGCGATCATGCAAATAGTCGTTGTAGGCGCGGCATAGTTCGACGGCGTAGGTCGGATTGCCGATCTGGCCGACATGCATGAAGCGAGTCGGGTAGAGCACCGTTAGCTCGAAGTTTCCTTCATCGAGTTTCTCGACCCACTCGCGCCAGTCGGGGACGCGGAAATCGGACGGGCGAAAGTCGTTGGCGGGGATCGAGCGATGCCAGCCGTGGTGCGGCGTCAACGGAAAATAAAGCATGGCGTCGCGCCGGTTGCGGTAGCCGGCCGACATGTATTCGATAATTTCTTCATCGGTCTCACGCACATGGCCGTCGGCGTCGATGATGCGCGGTTGCCCAGGGAGTTTTTTCATTGTCGGACTCTCGCTTTCTATTAGCTGATGGTTTCGCACGGGCAGCGAACTTCTGTCAACGAGAACAGCCTGGTTGCGTCAGTGTTAGTTCGAGCGTTGCTAAAAATGTTCTAGCTGCGCGTGGGGGAAAATCCCCCTTGATCCCCCTTTTCTAAAGGGGGATATGGATGCTAGACAGCTACCTGCACGTTCACGGGTCCAGCGAACGAAATGTCGCGCATGATCAGTTCTTCAAAGGGGGGAAGTTTAAAGTCTCCCTTTGTAAAGGGAGATTTAGAGGGATTTTGCCGATTGCGCGCCGCGACAAACTCGCCGGGGAAAAAACCGCCGTCAATAATTGCCACCGAAAAACCGTCCGCCGACTATTTCTTTACCGCTGATTAGAATTTTTCATCCGCCTACGTTACACTCGTCAGATGGCCGATTCTCTGACAGCGCGGCTTTTTAACCAGGTCGACCGGACTTCACAGGAGCGCGGCCGGGGTTATTTTTTGCACGGCGCGGTAACTTTCATCGAAGGCACAGCATGGACCATGCACGCCTCGGTGCAGGGGACGCGGCTCTACGACGTTCAGGTCAGCACCGAAAATCATCACGTCAACGCTTCCTGTACCTGCCCTTTTTTCGAGCGCGAGGAAGAACCGTGCAAGCATGTTTGGGCAGCTTTGTTGGCGGCCGAACGGGGCGGCTTGTTGTCGGGACTCAACTCTTTGGCGGCGCCGCATTTACGCGGTGTGCCGGCGCAACCGTTGGTGACCAGCGCGGGCACGAAGGCGCGGCCGCAGACGCGAGTGGCGCCGCCGACTTGGAAACAACAGCTGCAAAACCTCCGCGGTCAGCTCGAAGCCGCGGCGGTGCGAGACGACGGCAAACCGGCAGGCGAACGTGAATTGATGTATTTCATCTCGGCCGACGATTCCCTGCGGGCCGGCCAGCTGCGCTTGCAGCTCGCCCAACGCGAGCGCAAAGCCGACGGCAACTGGGGCAAGCTCAAGCACAAAAAATTTACCGTCTTGGACGTCGCCCAGTTGAGCGACGCCATCGATCGCCGCGTGCTCACCATGTTGCTCGGCGCCAGCGACGATTTCGGTTATGGCTATGGTTTGGGCGCACACTCGAGTCAGTTCTCTCTGGCGCCGACGATGTGGGATATTGCGCTGCCCCTGATGTGCTCGACGGGACGCTGCATTCTGCGCGAGTCGGTGGTCGACGATGATTTAACCGCGCTCCAATGGGACGGCGACGCGCCTTGGGATTTCGCCCTGCGCGTCGGGCCGGTGGAGGGTCGTAAACAATATAGCGTCAGCGGCGTCTTGCGCCGCGGCGACGCGGAAATGGCGCTGTCCTATCCCAATCTCATGGTCGCCGGCGGCTTGGTGATTTACGACAACATCGCGGCGCCGCTCAACGACGCCGGCGTGTTTGTCTGGATCGATCTGCTGCGCAGTCGGGAAACCCTGCGCTTCGCCAAGGGTGAAGCCGATGAGTTCATCGACGAATTATTGCATCTGCCGCGCCAGCCGCGCCTCGAATTGACCGAAGAGCTGCGCTTCGAGATCGTCTCGGCGCGTCCTAAGCCGAATCTAACGATCAAGCCGGGGCGCAGCGATCCCTGGGGCCGCGATTACGTCAGCGCCAATTTGGCTTTCGATTACGATGGCAATCTGATTGACGCTTCGCTGACCCGGCAAAATATTTATCAGAAGAACCGGCGCCGGGTGATCGAACGGGATTTGGCCGGCGAAGCGAGCGCCAAGGCGCGGCTCTCGCAGCTCGGCTTTCGCGACGGCTATTTGCTCCGCGATGGCCAGTTCGAGCTGCCCGCCGAGCGCATGGCGCGCGCCGTGCGTGCGCTCACCCAGGAAGGTTGGCGCGTCGAGGCCGAGGGTAAGCTCTATCGCAACGCCGGCAAGGTCAGCATGCAGATCAGCTCCGGCGTCGACTGGTTCGATCTCGACGGCGGCGCCGAGTTTGGCGATAGCCGGGTATCGTTGCCGAAACTGCTGCGCGCCATCAAGCAGGGCGAACAGAGCGTGCGCTTGGACGACGGCTCCATGGGGATCATTCCGGAAGAGTGGTTGTCCAAGTATCGTTTGCTCGCCAATCTTGGCAGCGTCAGCGGCAGCCATCTGCGTTTTACCCGGCCCCAAGCGGGCTTGCTCGACGCTCTGCTCGCCAATGAGCCGGATGTCAACGTCGACGAATTGTTTTCCCGCGTGCGCCGCGAGTTGAGCGAGTTTGCCGGCGTCATCGCGGTGGACGCGCCCGCCGGTCTATGCGGCGAACTGCGCGGCTATCAGCGCGAAGGATTGGGCTGGTTGGAGTTTCTCCAACGCTTCGGTTTCGGCGGCTGCCTCGCCGATGACATGGGTCTGGGCAAAACCATACAAGTCTTGGCGATGCTCGAATCGCGCCGCGCCTTGCGTTCTAAGAATGGCGCCGCCGCGCATCCGCCGTCGTTGGTGGTGGTGCCCAGGTCGTTGATGTTTCACTGGCGCGAGGAAGCGGCGCGCTTCGCGCCGGAAATAAAGATCCTCGAACATTTCGGCAGTGCCCGGCGCGTGCCGGACCGCCATTTTAACGACTACGATTTGGTCATCACGACTTACGGCACGCTCACTCGCGATGCTCTGCATTTAAAAAAGATTCACTTCGAGTACGCCATTCTCGACGAAGCCCAAGCGGTGAAAAATGCCAGCACCTTATCGGCCAAAGCGGTGCGTTTGCTGCAAGCCGATCATCGCCTGGCCTTGAGCGGTACGCCGGTGGAAAATCATTTGGGCGAACTTTGGAGCCTGTTTGAATTTCTCAATCCCGGCATGCTCGGCCACGCTTCGGCCTTCGGCGGCGCCGGGCGCAATCCGGATGTGGCGACGCGCGCACTGTTGGCGCGGGCGCTGCGGCCGTTTATCTTGCGCCGCACCAAGGGGCAGGTGGCTAAGGAGTTGCCGCTCAAGACCGAACAGACATTGTATTGCGATCTCGAAGGCGAGGAGCGCAAACATTACAACGAGCTGCGCGATTATTACCGCGACAAGCTGCTCAAGAACGTCGCTAGCGATGGACTTAAGAAGTCGAAATTTCAAGTCCTCGAAGCGTTACTGCGTTTGCGTCAAGCGGCCTGTCATCCAGGTTTGATCGACAAGGGAAGCGTTCATCTCGGCAGCGCTAAACTCGACGCCTTGATGGCGCAACTGGAGCAGGTTCTCGAAGAGGATCACAAAGCGCTGGTGTTCTCGCAGTTCACCAGCTTGCTGGCGATCTTGCGCGATCGGCTCGACAGCGCGAAGATCCCTTACGCCTATCTCGACGGCCGCACCCGCGACCGCCAAGCCAAGGTCGAACAGTTTCAAAACGATCCCAACACCAGACTGTTTCTAATTAGCTTGAAGGCCGGCGGCTTGGGCTTGAACTTGCACGCCGCCGAATATGTTTATCTGCTCGATCCCTGGTGGAACCCGGCGGTGGAAGCGCAGGCAATCGACCGCGCCCACCGCATCGGCCAAACCCGCCAGGTGTTCGCCTACCGCCTGATCGCCCGCGACACGGTCGAAGAAAAAGTTTTAGAATTACAAAAATCGAAGCGCGACTTGGCCGACGCGATCATCACTGAGGATAACAGCGTGATGCGCAACCTGACCCGCGACGATTTGGAATTGCTGCTATCGTGATTCGGATTTTCACCACAGAGGACATGGTTCGACTCCGCTCACCACAGGCGACGATCACAGAGTAGGGGCCGGTCGCGACCGGCCCGGTCGGAGTCGGAAATTTAACCGCACCCTTCGTCACGCTCAGGGCGACCGGGAACGCAAACTACGCAAAGCTCGGACTCGGTCCGCGCACGACCACGACCACGATCACGATTCCGTTACGTTCCCTTGCGGGCGATCTCCTTTAATAACCGGTGCCAGCCGTCGAGGGATTCTTCGTATTGCGCCACGGTGCCGCCTTTTTCGGGATACCAGCGTTTGAAGCCGTAATCTTTGTGGGTAACGCCGAAAAATAAATCCTCATAAATTTTTTGGCCTTCGGGGCTCATTAAAAAATCGACGAACAGCAGCGCGGCGTGGGGTCGCGGCGCGTTCACATAAACCGCTGCGCCGCCGGCGCTCGCCACCACCAGGTCCAGCGGCACCCAGGCCACCGGCGCGCCGCGTCGGGCGGCGACGTTGGTGGCGCTGAAGAACTGACTCGGCGAGCCGTAGATTTCGCCGGCCGCGACGAGTTGGGTTAGGGCGCTGCCGGCCATCATGTGCATACGGATATTTTGTTCCTTCAGCCTTCTGACCCAGGCTAAGCCTTTGGTTTTGACCATTGCCCCGATAATGCGCGCGCCGGTGTCTTCGCCGGCGATCCCCAGGTTGTCACGCAGCGCGGGTTTCAACAGCCCTTCGAAATCTTTCGGCACGTCGGCGGCATTCAAATAACGCTTGTTGTAGCCGAAACCGACGTAGGATTCGCGCACGATGGTCCACATTACGGTGTTTTTGGCTGCCCGTTCTTTGGCATCCTCGGGAAACACCGCCAGGTGCGGCGAGGTATAAGGCAGCAACAACTGGCTCTCGCGAAAAGTCATCATGCCGCCGGGGGTGGTCTCGATGGCGTCGGCGATATGGCGGCGCGCTTTGGCTTCGGTCAGCAGCCGTTGCGCTAACGCGCTCGACCCGGTCCGGTAGGTATCTACGGTCACACCCTGATATTTCTTCTCGAAGGCGGCGGTGATCTGTTTGTTCTGATCGGTGGCCAGCGTGGTGTACCAGACCAGTTTGCCCTCGCGCTTGGCGCCGTCGAACAGGAGGCGCTCGCGGTCCGCGCCGCTGTAGGTAGCCAGCTCGCTCGATGTCATCGGTTTAGCGGTTTGGCTCCAAGCGGGGGCGGCAAAAATGGAGCAAACAAATAGAGTTAGGGCGATCGGGTTCATCGACACCTCGGGTTTTTGCTAAGCGCGATTCTCGCCCCGAGATTAGTGCAAAATATTCGCCGCGGCAATGCGCCGACAATTAAATTTCGCATTGCCATGAATCTTCCGGAGGCGCCGGCGTTCGCGCCCTGGGCCTTGCATTGGCGATATTTACTATGTTAGAAATTTATCTACACTTTAGGAGTTCCTACTCAAAGTGGGCTTTGCCCGCTTTTTTTGTTTCTGGGGTCGGTAGCGATCCGCGATCATGGACACGGCGATCGAAAAGGTTTGGCAAATGGCCGCGCCACTGGCGCTGAGCGAAGGATTGGAAGTCGTCGACATCGAACTGAAATCCGAAGGCGGCCGCGGTGGCCGGGTATTGCGTTTGTATCTCGACAAAGAGGGCGGCCCGAACATCGACGAATTGGGCCGGGTCAGCCGGGGGCTAAGCGATCTGTTGGACGAGCGCGATGTCGTCGACGGCAATTACACTTTGGAAGTCTCTTCACCGGGGATCAACCGCCCGCTGCGCCGGCCGGAACACTTCGAACGCTTTGTCGGTAAAAAGATCCGTGTACGCACGCGCGATATGATCAACGGCCGGAGAGCGTTTCTCGGCGAGTTGCTGGAAGTCTCGGCGGAAAGGATCGCCGTGGACCAAGACGGTGTGCGTTGGGATATTCCATTTACGCAGATAGAAAAATCCAATTATGAGCACGACTGGGGCGCCTAATATGCAGCAGGACTTAAATCGCGTCATCGAACAGGTAAGTAAAGAGAAGGGCATCGACAAAGCGATTCTCATCAGCGCTTTGGAAAACGCGATGATTTCGGCGGCCAAGAAAACCTTCGGCCATCAGCGCAAGATCGAAGCCCAGTACAATGCCGAGATCGGCGAAGTCGAGCTTTTCGAAGCCAAGACCGTCGTTGAGACCGTGCAGGATGCCGCCACCGAAATCACCCGCGACGAAGCGCGTGAGAATCTCGATCCCGATGCCGAAGTCGGCGACGAGCTCTTGTCCAAATTGGACTCGAGTCTGTTCGGCCGTATCGCGGCGCAAGCGGCCAAGCAGAACATCGTACAAAAGGTGCGCGACGCCGAGCGGGAAATCATTTACAACGAGTTCAAAGGCCGGGAAGGCCAATTGGTCAACGGTATCGTGCAGCGCTTCGAAAAGCGTAACCTGATCGTCAACCTCGGCCGCACCGATGCGATTCTGCCGGAAAAAGAGCAGGTGCCGCGGGAACGTTATCGCCAGGGCGATCGGATTCGCGCTTACATCGTCAGCGTCGAGATCACCAGCCGCGGTCCGCAGATCGTTTTGTCGCGCACCCATCCGGGCATGTTGATTCAATTATTCGCCCAGGAAGTGCCGGAGATCTACGAAGGCATCGTCGAAGTCAAAGGCGCGGCGCGGGAACCGGGTGGCCGGGCCAAGATCGCCGTGGTCTCCCATGACAGCGATGTCGATCCGGTGGGCGCGTGCGTCGGCATGAAGGGCACCCGGGTGCAGTCCGTGGTGCAGGAACTGCGCGGCGAAAAAATCGACATTGTGCACTGGATCGCCGATCAGGCGGAATATGTTTGCCGCGCTTTGGCGCCGGCCAAGGTTTCCAAAATCATCATCGATGACGAAGACCATACCATGCAAGTGGTCGTGCCGGACGATCAACAGTCCCTCGCGATTGGCAAAAAAGGCCAAAACGTCCGCCTCGCCTCGCGTCTGACCGGCTGGCGTATCGACGTTTGCAGCGAAGCGGAGGCCGAAGAAGAGACGCGTCAGGCGCGGCAATCGATCAATTCGATTCCCGGCATTGGCGATATCGCCGGTGAGCTGCTTTATCAAGAGGGTTTCAAATCGGCGGAAGATGTTGCCGACAGCGCCCTGGAAGAAATTATGGACGTCGAAGGCATCAGCAAAGAGAAAGCCGAAGCGCTGCATCAGTCGGCCAAACAGTATGTCGTCGAGAAGCGCGCTCAAGAAGCGGAGCTGGCGGCGCGCGCCGCCGAAGTGGCCGCTCTAGAGGCGGCGGCTGCAGCGGAAGCAGCGGCCGCGGTGGAGAGCGAATCGTAATCGAGACCACCGGTGCGATGGCGAAGCGTGGGTATCGGCCGCAACGCACTTGTTTGGGTTGCGGTGCCCGGGCGGATCAAGCGCAGATGATACGGCTCGCCGCGGCGGGACCGGATCAATTACGAGTCGAACGCCATCAAGGGCGGGGCGGCTATCTACACCGCGATGAGCGCTGTCAAAGAGCATTTGTCGGGCGCAAGGGAATGTACCGGGCGTTTCACGTTGAAGTGAACCGCGCGGCGAAAACAAAATTGATCGAAGAATTAACGGGTCGCGACGGGGAGTAAGACGAGATGGGAAAGACGAGAGTCCATCTACTAGCAAAAGACTTGGGGATCGCGACCAAAGATCTGATCGCCCAGCTTGAGAAGATGGGGATGCGTGGGCGCAAGTCTCAGAGCGCTCTGGAAGACGACGAAGTCGTGCGCATTCGCGCCGCCTACACCGCGTTGGAAAAGCCGCAAGTTCACGTCGGCGAGGAAAAGATTGTCGCCGATCGCATGGTCGTGGCCGAAGAAGAGGGGCAGCCCAGCATCGAATCCCATGAGACCGTTGTCGAACGGCGCGTGCGTGCCAACGTCATTCGCCGTCGCACCAGTCGAGTGGAAGTGGCCCCGAGCGAACCGCCGGCGGTTGCCGCGGAAGCGGCGCCAGAGCCGGTAATCGAAGCATCGCCGGTTGAAGTGGCGGCGGAAATTCCGCCGGCGCCGGTGCCAGCGATGGCCGAGATCACGGCCCAGCAAAGCGCGCCGGTGATTGAAGTCACCGCGCCGCTTGCGCCCGTCGAAGCCGAGACTCGCGCCCCGTCTATTCACGCGCCCGTCGTTGAAATCGCACCAGCGGCGCCCGTCGAAATTATTCCGGCCGTCGCGCCCGCACCGCCGCCTCGGGTAGTCGCGGAACCGGCGCCGACGATGCAGCAAGCCGTGCCGAAAGTTTCGCGCATTCTTGGCCGTATCGACCTTAAGCAAACCCAGCGTATCGAACCGGCGCCGACGCCGGTGCTACGCCGGCCGCCGCAAGCCGCTCGTCCAAGCGAAGCGCCGCGGCCGACCGATGGTTTGCCGCCGCCTGCGGGAGCCGGCGACAAGCCGAAAACCGGGCGCCATAAAAAGCGCGTGGTTAAAAAACACGATGTCTTGGAAACCCGTGAAAGCGAAGTGCGGGGCGGCCGGTTTCAGAAAAAGCGTCGGGCGCTTCCTGGCAAAGATGCCAGACGAACAGAGATCACGGTTCCCAAAGCGAGCAAGCGGGTCGTCAAGATTTCCGAAGTGATCACCGTGGGCGATTTGTCGCGCGAGATGGGCGTCAAAGCCGGCGACGTGATTAAAAAGCTCATGGGCATGGGCATGATGGCGACCATCAACCAAGTGCTTGATGCCGATACCGCGACTTTGATCGCTTCTGAATTCGATCACCAAGTGGAAAACGTCGCCTTCGACGCCGACAGCATGTTGGAAGTCGAACACCAGGCCGACGAACAGGAAGTCGCGCTGGTATCGCGCCCTCCGGTGGTGACGATCATGGGCCACGTCGATCACGGCAAGACTTCTTTGCTCGATGCCATTCGCAGCACCAACGTGACTGCTCATGAGCATGGCGGCATCACCCAACATATCGGCGCCTATCACGTCCAAGTCGACGGCCGCAGCGTCACCTTTCTCGATACTCCCGGTCACGAAGCGTTCACCGCCATGCGCGCCCGCGGCGCCAAGGTGACCGATATCGTCGTCTTGGTGGTTGCCGCCGATGACGGCGTCATGCCGCAGACGATCGAGGCGATCAATCACGCGCGCGCCGCCGAAGTTCCGATCATCGTCGCGGTCAACAAGATCGACCGGCCCGATGCCAATTTGGAAAAAGTCAAAAAGGGAATGTCCGAATACGGCTTAGCGGCGGAAGATTGGGGTGGCGACACGGTGTTCGCGCCGGTGTCGGCCAAGACCCATGAGGGGATTCCGCATTTACTAGAAATGCTCCAACTGCAAGCCGATATTTTAGAGCTCAAAGCCAATCCTGAAAAACTCGCGCGCGGCACCATCGTCGAAGCCAAGCTCGACCGCGGCCGCGGCCCGGTGGCGACTGTGCTGGTCCAGGAAGGCACGCTGCATGTCGGCGACGCCTTTGTCTGCGGCGTGTTTTACGGCAAGGTGCGCGCCATGATCGACGATCAAGGCCATAAGGTCGAGACCGCGCCGCCGTCGTTCCCGGTGGAAATTCTCGGTTTGCAGGGTGTGCCGCTGGCGGGCGATTCCTTTGTTGCCGTGGCCGATGAAGCCAAGGCGCGCCAAGTCGCCGAGTTCCGCCACAGCAAACAGCGCGAAACCGAATTGGTCAAGTCGAGCAAAGTTTCCCTTGACGAACTCTACAGCCAGATCAAAGCCGGCGACGTCAAGGAACTCCGAGTCGTGCTCAAGGCCGACGTGCAAGGTTCGGTCGAGGCGGTGTCCGACGCGCTCACGCGCATGTCGACCGGCGACGTCAAACTCAAAGTGCTGCACGGCTCGGTGGGCGGTATTACCGAAAGTGATATTTTACTCGCTGCGGCTTCCAACGCCATCGTCATCGGTTTCAACGTGCGGCCCGAATCCAAGGGCGCCGCGTTGGCGGCCAAAGAAGGCGTCGACGTGCGGCTCTACACGATCATTTACGAAGTGGTCGCCGATGTGCGCGCCGCCATGGAAGGTTTGTTGGAACCGACCTTCCGCGAGCAGGTTTTCGGCCGGGTGGAAATCCGCCAGATCTTCAACATCGCCGGCGTCGGCACCATCGCCGGCGGCTATGTCAGCGAAGGCAAGATCGCGCGCGGCAATCTGGTGCGCTTGCTGCGCGACCACGTGGTGGTGCACGAAGGCAAGCTCGCCAGTCTCAAGCGCTTCAAAGACGACGCCCGTGAAGTGGGCGCGGGTTATGAATGCGGTCTGTCGTTGGAAGGTTACCAAGATCTCAAGCAGGGCGACGTTCTCGAGAGCTACGAAAAGATTCCCGTCATTCGTCGAATCAACCCGAATCCGAATCCGACCCGCCCGGAAGCGCGCGCGTAATTCGGGCGCCGCGCCGGTCAGTTTCAATTTTCTCCATGGTCGTCGGTGTCCTCAAGCTCAACCTGGCGATTCCCGAAAATCATTCGCTCAAGGGCAAGCGCGGCGTCATCAAACGCATCCAGGCGCGGGCGGCCGAGCGTTTCAACGTTTCGGTGACCGAATGCGGCGACCAAGATCTGTGGCAGAGCACGGTGCTCGGCTTCGCCGTCTCCGGAACCAGCCGGCCGGTGATCGAAGCGACGCTCAATAAAATCGTCGACTTCGTCGACGGTTTGGGTTTAGCCGAAGTGGGCGATTCCGGTGTGGAGTTTTTTTACTGCTGAGTGACAGATAAATGGTATGGGCGCGATTGATCGCGCCCTCAGACATTCTTGGTACAATTCATGGAATATCAACGTTCGGAACGGGTCGGCGATTTGATCCTCGAAGTGATCGCCGAATTGCTGCGCAAAGAAATCAACGATCCGCGCGTGCGCGGCGTGACCTTGACCGGGGTGAAAGTCAGCAAAGACTTGCGCCACGCGCGGGTCTATTTCAATTTGCTCGGCGGCCAGGAAGATCGCACCGCGGTGTTGGCGGGACTGAAGAGTGCGACCGGTTTCATTCGCGCCAAAGTCAGCAAGCAGCTCAAGCTGCGCTACGTGCCGGAGTTCGAATTTACCTACGACGAAAGCGAAGACTCGGCCCAGCGCATCGATGAATTATTGAAACAGGTGAAAAACTAGGAAACTGATTTCACCACGAAGGCACGAAGAGCACGAAGTTCGGAGTTGAAAGTTCCGAAACCTTCGTGTCCTTCGTGGTGAATAGATATTTGGCCTTGCTAGAATTTTCTAATTGTCTCCAAACAACTTTCTTCTATGTTAACCACGCAAAGCGGTGTGCTGCTCATCGACAAACCCATCGGGCCGTCTTCGGCTCAGGTCGTCCATCGGGTCAAAACTATTATCGGCGCGAAGAAAGTCGGCCATCTCGGCACCCTCGATCCGTTCGCTTCCGGTTTGCTTCTGCTGGGCGTCAACGAAGGCACCAAGATCGCCGATATTTTTTTGAGCGGCGCAAAGCGCTACGTCGGCGTAATGGTGTTGGGCATCGAAACCGATACCCAGGACGGCACCGGCAAGGTTATTCAGACGCGCGACGTGGCGCCGGTGAGCGCGGCGCAGTTGGCGCGCTTGGAAAGCAAATTTACCGGCGCGCTCAAACAGATCCCGCCGATGTTTTCCGCGCTCAAGAAAGACGGCGTGCGTTTGTATGAGTTGGCGCGCCAGGGCAAGGAGATCGCGCGCGAGGCGCGCGATATTCGCATCGATGCCTTGACGCTGCGCCAGCTGAGCGACAGCGAGATCGAGCTCGACGTCACCTGTTCGCGCGGCACCTACGTGCGCACCTTGGCCGCCGACATGGGCCATGAACTGGGCTGCGGCGGGCATTTGAAAACGCTCCGGCGCATGGCCTGCGATCATCTTCAACTGGAGCGCGCGCTGACGCCGGATCATTTGGCTGAAGCGTGCGCCGTCGGCCCGGCCCCCTTGGTGAGTCTGCGTTCGGCATTGAGCCACCTGCCGGCGATAGTTTGGCAAAGCCGGTTGTTGTCGCGCTTACGCATGGGACAGCAAGACGTACTGGCCGAGCTCGGCCAGCCGCGGGCCGGCGAAAAGCTGTTGGCGATTCTCGATCCGCGCAACGCCTTGGCGGCGCTAGTCGAATGGAGTACGGAAGATGTCGCGGCGGGCCGCTGGCGGCTCGAGCGGCTGTTCAAAGAGTAGCCGGGCGCTCCTATCGGTGCTCAGGTTTATTTTTCGACATTGCCACGAAAAAAATACCGCGAGCGATGTCGCGGGCGAATATCTCTAAACGACCATGCGACGAGCCGGCAAAATTTTGTTGACCGCGCTGATGAGCGCGATCGTTAGCGTGAACGTCGTCGCCTTCATGCAGGCGCGGGCGATGACGCATTTTGCCGATGGCGGTTCGCGCACCGCGGCGCCGGAGCAGTTATCGGCGTTGGAGAAATTTTCCGTTCTGCTGACCGGCGTGAATATTCCCCGGCCGAAAAATAATCGAACGCCGTCTTCCTGGGCGTCTGATTTTGAAACTTATCGTATTCAAAATCCTGACGGTGCGACGCTGGAAGCTTGGTACGTGGCAGGTGGTAAGGATCGACCGATCGTCACCTTGTTCCACGGTTTCGCGGTGAGTAAGGCCGCATTGCTGCCCGCAGCGCAAGTATTTCACGAACTCGGTTATGGCGTACTACTGGTGGATTTTTACGGCTCCGGCGGTTCTACTGGCAGCGGCACGACAATCGGCGTGAAAGAAGCGGACGATGTCGTCGCGACGCTCGCGTACGCCCGGCGTACTTGGCCGGAGCGCAAGATCGTGCTCTACGGCATCTCCATGGGCGGCGCGGCGCTGCTGCGCGCCATCGCCGTCAACGGCGCGCGCCCCGAGGCAATCATCGTCGAAGCGACCTTCGATCGCTTGCGCCACACCAGCCAGAACCGTTTTCGCGTCATGGGCGTGCCGCTGGCGCCGTTGGCGGACCTTTTGCTGTTTTGGGGCAGCGTGCAGCAAGGAATTAACTTTTTCGCGCATAATCCGGCGCAGTACGCGCGCGCGGTCAAATCGCCGGCGCTGATTTTGCACGGCGAAGAGGATCAGCGCGCCACTTTGGCGCAAGGCCGGGCGGTGGCGACGGCGATGGGAGCGCACGGCCACTTCATTTCCTTTGCCGGCGTGCGCCATATGCCGATCGTCGAAGCCCGGCCCGAGCAATGGCGCGCGGCGGTGCGGCAATTTCTCGCATCGCTTCGCTGATCGATGGCGTGCTGTCAAATATATTCTCACCACCAAGGACAGGAAGTGCACGAAGTAGGGGCGCCGCATGCTGCGCCATTACACGAACCCTTCGTGTCCTTCGTGATCTTCGTGGTGAGATCAGACTTTCTCATGGAACGTGAACACTTAGGAGCACCGGACTGGAAGCGGCACAAACTTCAGTTTGATCCGCCAGCCAATCGGCGCTATTAGTCAAAAACTGCCGGTTTAGAATTGCCTCACCGTGGAATCGCGCATCAACTATCTGCTTCTCTCTACCGCACTTCTGGGAACATTTTTTCCGGCACGGCGACGCGCATCGTCAGCATCTCCATGCCCACCGTGGCGGCGAGTTTGGGCACCGATCTGCTCGGCATCTCTTGGGCGCTGCTTTCCTATCAGCTTTCGAATATCGGCCTGTCGGTGGTCTTCGGCCGCATCTCGGACATCTGGGGACGAGAGAAAATGTTCGCCCTCGGTTTTTTTGTCTTCGCGATTAGCTCGCTACTGTGCGGTATTTCTCAGACTGTCTTGCAGCTAATTCTCGCGCGCTTCGTTCAAGGCGTCGGCGGCGCCATGTTGCAGTCGTCGAGCCGGGCGCTGGCGGCGGAGTCGGTGAGCGAAGATCTGGCAGGCCGCGCCCAGGGATTTATGACCACGGCCCATCATGTCGGTTTCATTCTCGGTCCCGGCATCGGCGGCGTGATGATCGATTATTTCAGTTGGCGCTGGAGTTTTTATTTGCTGGTGCCGGTGGGATTGGCCGGCACGGCGCTGGCGCTGGTGAACATGAGACGGCGCCGCACCGGGACGGCGCGGCATGTCGAGTCGACCGATTATCTCGGCGCGGCTTTGTTGTTCGCCATCACCAGCACGTTGGTATTTCTCTTCGACCGGCGCACGGGGCAGGCGCTGGGCGGAGCTCTGAAAATATTTCTTGCCTTAGTGTTCTGCGCCAGTCTGGCGGCGTTCTTGTATCACGAGTCGCGCACGGCGAGTCCCTTCGTCAATTTGCAGCTATTCAAAATCCGCCGCTTCAGTTTCAGCGTGTTAAGCTTGCTGATCGTCGCCATCTGTTATTCGCTCACCGGATTTCTCCTGCCCTTTTACTTGCAAGATGTGTTGCATTTGTCGCCCACCAAGATCGGTATTCTATTCATGGCGCCATCGATATTGACCGTCGCCTTGGCGCCCTTGAGCGGTTACTTGTCCGATCGTCTCGGGCCGCGCATTCCAGCCACCGTCGGAGTTGCGTTCATGGTGGTGTCCCTGGCGATGGGTAATTTGTTGCGCGTCGATTCGCATTGGTCCATGGCCGCGCTGCTGGTTATCGTCGGCGCCGCCACCAACGGTATTTTTAATCCCGCTAATTCAACCGCAATGATCGCCATGATGCCGAAAGAGCACCGCGGCTTCGCCTCGGCGATGAACCACGTGACTTTCGGCTTCGGCAGCGTTTTCGGCATCGCCCTGGGCGGTTTGTCGATGTCGCTGGCATTAGAACATTTCACCGGCGTGCCGGGGGCGACGCTAACGACGGACAATCCCGCCGGTTTTGTCAGCGCGCTCAACACGACTTTTCTCGCCGCCATCGGCTTGACCTTGATCGCGCTGTTTACTTCGGCGGCGCGCGGCGATCGTTGATGTGCTACCGGCGCGGGGCGAATTTCTTTGACCTTGATTCTCGCTCTTGGTACAAGCGATGGACGTTGAGTTTAGCAAAGGAGTAAAGTCGTTGACTACCAAATTGCTGCGACTGCTGATTCTAACTTGGTTGCTGGCTGCGCCAACCGGCGGAAGTGCGCAAACCCTCAAGGCCGGCTACATTTCCAAAGACCTCAACTATCTGCCGTTCTTCATCGCCCAGAAAAAAGGTTTCCATGCTAAAGAGGGCATCACCGTCGATTTGGTGAGCATCGGGCGCAGCGATATTCAGCTCCAAGCGTTGGTCGCCGGTGAGCTGCACTTTGCCAATATCAATGCCGACAATATAATCATTTGGAACGAGCGCACCAACGGCAATCTCAAAGTCGCCGCCGGTTCGAGCAACGCCGCGCCGTATTTGCTGATCGGCGCGAAATACATCAAACGGATCGAAGATCTCAAAGGGCAGCGGCTGGGCGTCAACAGTCTGTCGGGCGGAGCGACGTCGATCTTGCTCACGTATTTAAAAAGCAAAGGACTGATCCACCCGCGCGACTTTTCCATGTCGGTGATCGCCGGCGGTACGCCGGCGCGCTTGAGCGCGCTGGAGAGCGGCGCGGTGGCGGGCGCCGTGCTAGTGCTGCCGTTTTCCGATATTGCCGTCGACAAAGGATTCACCAAGCTGGGCGACACCACCGAGATCATCTCCGAATACCAATTCAACAACATCAACATCAATCCCGCCTGGGCTGAGAGAAACCGTCCGGCGGTGGTGAAATTTATCAAGGCGCATATTCAATCGCTGCGCTGGCTGCACGAACATCCGGCCGAAGCGGTGGATTTTCTCAGCAAGGAATTCGGCCTGGCGCCGCAGTACGGTCGGCGCGGCATCGATTATTACACCAAGAATAAAGTCTATCTGATTAACGGCGATGTGACGCTGGCTGGGCTAAAAGTGAATATCGAAGTGCAGGTGCAAGACGGCATCATCAAGGGCGCCGTGCCGGCGCCGGAAAAATATATCGACTTGAGCTATCTCAGACAGGTGCAGAAAGAGTTGGGCTTGTGACGCCGAGACGAACAAAGGTAGGGGCGCGATTCATCGCGCCCTCGGTTTGAAGAATGAATTAGCCGCAAAGAACGCAAAAGGCGCAAAACAAATTCCGGCGTAGGGGCAACCCCCGTGGTTGCCCTTCCGATGCTTTGTCCGTTACCGCAGTCCAGCGAAAACTGTCTTCATGCTGCGACGTTGTTGCTTAACAAGTTTTATTTATTTCATCTGCCTGTGGCTGAGCGCTGGCGTGGCGCCGAAGCTATTACAAGCGGCGGCGATCAACGGACCACGGATGATCAAAGACATTTCCTATCCCGGCGCGGTGGCGGGGGACCGTCGCCGCAGTCTCGATCTTTATCTGCCGGCCGATAGCGCCAAGAAACCGCCGCTGTTGGCGTTCGTGCATGGCGGTTTTTGGTTGCTCACCGATGACGACTATCGGATCGGCGTGTACATCGCCGAAGCTTTGACGCGCGAAGGGATCGCCGTCGCTTTGATCCGTTATCGCTTGGCGCCGGCCGCGGCTCATCCGGCGCAAACCGAGGATGTCGCGGCGGCGGTGGCGCTGTTGATGCGCGAGGCGGGGCGCTACGGTTACGATTCGAGCCGGATTTTTCTCGCCGGTCATTCCGCCGGCGGCCATCTCGCGACCTTGGTCGCCCTCGATGCGAGTTATCTCGGCAAACATAATCTCAATCCGAAGTCCCTGGCCGGTGTGGTCTCCTTCAGCGGTCTTTACGATCTGGCGCCGAAATGGAAGGTGACCGACAATCAGATAAGCGCCACGGTGAAAACTTTCGGCACGGATGGCAATACTCTCAAGCGCGCTTCGCCGGTGACTCATGTGCGGGCCGACGCGCCGCCATTGTTGTTGCTTAACGCGCAGAATGATTTTCCCGGTTTCGCCATCGATTCAAGAAATTTTCATGAAGCGTTACGCCGGGCCGGGCATAAGTTCGTCGAACGTTGGTTGGCGCCGGAGCGCGATCACTTCACCCTGATGCGCTTGGACGAAGCGGACAACGAGGCGCGTATGCTGCTGCTGGATTTTGTCAAAGCCGCGCCGTTGGTGCCGGAATTTAAAATCCTGGTCGACGCCAGGCGGCGTTGGCGCGATCCGCCGTTTTCGACCCAGCCGTTTTGGCGCCATGAAAAACTAGTTCGCGCTTATCCGGTCGATCAGCGCTTCGTCGATCGGGTCGGCGTGGTTTACAGCACTCTCGGTTATGAACTCAAGGAATGGCCGCTGAAAAACTTTCACGCCATCGGTTTGTCCGACTATCTCAATTCTATTCCGGCGGAGAAAATCGGCCGCGGCGATTATCTGGTGACGACCAACATTCGCGGCGAGAAACAGTTCTGGCTGCGCGCTCAGATCGAAGCCTACAAGCCGGTGATCGTGGTCGGCCTCGACGACGAGAAGAATATGTTCAAGCTTGGCGTGTTTTATCGGGCGCTGCGCGAATATTCCTGGAAAAGCGCCGTGCCGCCGCCGATGATGGCGCGGCCCTTGGGCGCGTTCCTGCACTTCCTCAACGAGCCGCCCCAGGAATTTGGGCTGCAGGCGGCGCAGTTCGGCCTGACCGAAGATAGTTTTCGCTTAGTTGCCAACGATCCTTTGGCGCGGTTCAAGGATCTGCGCAAAGATCTCTATGAAACCGTTACCGTGCGCAACGGCTGCGTCTATTGCAACGGCCTGCGCGGCACCAACGTGCGCAGCCATCACATCGTCGCCGGTACCGGCACGGCCTACGGCGGCGAGGCGTTGGCGCTAGAATCCTATCCGCCGGAAGTTTGGCGCGCTTTTATCTTCGATCAAATCAACGTCGCGAAAAAAATCGGCGCGTCACCGAACGTCGTCGCCGAATCGGTGCGCCAAGAGCTTTTCGAGTTGGTGAATCAATCGCGCCGGTCGATGGAAAAGAAGTAGCGGCGAGAGTTACAGTCCTGAAAGCTATTTCCGACAGCCTCCCCCCTTTGAAAAAGGGGGATCGAGGGGGATTTAACTTTGCGCGCAGAAGAAAATCTCCTCCCCTTTCTCAAAGCGGGTGATTCAATTCAATTTGCTATGGCGGGGTGATTTCGATCAACACCGCTTCAGGGTCGGCGCCCCAGCGCAGCGGCAGCAGGATGCTGCCGAGGCCGCGCGAGACTACGAGCAGCGATTTGCCGAAGCTGAACAACCCTTCGTCGAGGCAGAAGCGGCTTTGGCGAATGATCGCCGGGCCGCTCGGTAAGCGAATTTGGCCGCCGTGGGTGTGGCCGGATAGCGTCAGCGGTATGCCGCGCGCTTCGGCTTCGTAAAAGTGGTCTGGGTTATGGGCCATCAGTAAGTGCGGCGGGCCGTGTTTGGCGAGCACTCGATCCCAGTCGGGTTTGCCCATGATCCGGTCGTCGATGCCGCCGAGGACGAAACTGCCGCCGCGATGATTAACTATCGTGCTGTCGTTTTTCAAAGTTTGAATGCCGATGGCGGCGAGATTGTTTCTCAGTTCTTCCGGGTTGCCGCCGAAGTAATCGTGGTTGCCGAAACAAAACCAAGCGCCCAACGGCGCGCGCGTGAGCGGCACCAAGGCGTCGAGAATTTTTACCACTTCGCTGACATGGCCGGTGACCAGATCGCCGCCGACGATGACCATGTCGGGTTGCAGTTGCATCAGTTCGTGGACGATGCGCCACAAGGTTTCCGGTTTCAAAAAAATCCCGGCATGAATATCGGTGATCAAGAGCACGCGCAGCGGCGCCAGGCTCTGGGGCCAGTCGGTGGGTGATAATTTCGCTTCGGCGAGGGCGAAGTTCCGTTGCAATTGCCAACTGTAGGGATTCCACAGCGGATCGAGCAAGGGATAGCCGAAGCGCGAGATAAAAATATCGGCGTAGCGGTCGAAGAGCTTGATCAAGCCGCGATTGGGATTCATCAAGCGCCGTTCATTGCCGGTCATGACGCGCGGCGGGTCGAGTCGGCGGGTGCGCAGCGGAGCGGCGGACTCTTCCTGGATGTCGGTGGCTGCGAGCAAGCTCATGGCGGCCATTCTAAACCGTCGGGCCGGGGATTTCACCAGCAATTTGCGGATCGCGTAATGTTGCCGATAATAAAAATGCCCATGATCTGAACCTGAGAGTTAGCTTAGATCCGATATCGGGGCAAATGGCGAGTTGGCAATTGGCCGTGAAACCATTACATTGCCCTGAGAAGTTCGTATATTCGCTCAAAGAAACTCTGGAGGAGCTCATGAAGGAAAGAATTATTGCTGCGAGTTCAGGGCAACGGATTGTCATGTCTCTGCTGACGCTTGTCGCTCTTGGCTTCGCGGCGATTTCCGTTTTGGCCGCCGAAGCGCCGCGCTCCGGTGGCGAATTGGTTTTTGCCGTCGGCGAAACGCCGCCGTCCTATGACGGCCATCGCGAGACGACTTTCGGCATGCTCCATCCGGTGGCGCCCCACTACAGCACGTTGCTGCGTTTCGATCCGCAGAATTATCCCAAGATCGTCGGCGATGTCGCCGAGAGCTGGTCGTTCTCACGCGACGGCATGACCGCGACCTTCAAGATTCGCAAGGGCATTAAATTCCATGACGGCACGCCGCTGACGGCCCACGACGTCAAAGCGACTTACGATAAGATTATTTTTCCCGCCGAAGGAGTGGCGAGCGCGCGCAAGGCGTCCTACGCGATGGTCGACAAGGTCGAGGCGCCGGACGATTTGACCGTGGTGTTCAAGCTCAAACATATCGCCGCGTCGTTCCTGGCCAATCTCGCGTCGCCGTGGAACTTTATCTACAGCGCGGCCAAGCTCAAGCAAGATCCGCGCTGGTATGAAAAAAACGTCATGGGTTCCGGGCCGTTTGTTTTTGTCGATCACGTCGCCGGTTCGCACTGGGTCGGCAAGAAAAATCTCAACTACTTTATGCCGGGGCGGCCCTATCTCGACGGCTTCAAGGCGGTGTTTATTCGCGACACTGCGCCGCGCATTGCCGCGATACGCAGCGGCCAAGCGCTGGTCGAGTTTCGCGGCTTCAATCCAGCGGCGCGCGATGATGTGGTCAAATCCTTGGGCGACAAAGCGGTGGTGCAAGAAAGCCCGTGGGCGTGTAATATCTTGGTCGCCTTCAACAATGAGAAGAAGCCCTTCAGCGATGTCCGTGTGCGGCGCGCTCTGACCCTGGCCATCGACCGTAACGAGGCTTCGAAAGCGTTGGCGCAAATCTCGGTGATGAAATATGTCGGCGGCGTGTTTCGGCCGGGGTCGCAATTTGCTACGCCGCAAGCTGAGCTTAACAAACTGTCCGGGTTTGGCAAAAACATCGACGCGGCGCGCGCCGAAGCCAAGCGTTTGCTCAAAGAAGCCGGCGTGGCCGAAGGCTTTTCTTTCGTATTGAAGAACCGCAACGTCAAGGAGCCCTATGAAGTCACCGGCGTTTATTTGGTCGATCAGTGGCGCAAGATCGGTTTAAACGTGACCCATCAACCGCTCGAAGGCGGGCCGTACTTTAACGATCTACGCCAGGGCAATTTCGATGCCGGTGTCGACTTTGACTGCGAGTTCATGGACGAGCCGGATCTCTACTTGCTTAAATATTTGAGCAGCGACAAAAGTCCGGTCAACTACTCGCGCTACAAAGACCCGATGCTCGACGAACTCTACGAGCGCCAGAGCCGCATGCTCGATCTGCAAGACCGCTTGCCGATTATTAGGCAGATGGAAAAGCGTGCGATTGCCGAGCAGGCTTATCAGTTTCCGATTCTCTGGTGGCAGCGGGTCATTCCGCACAGCAATCGGCTCAAGGGTTGGAAGATTGGCCCGAGCCATTATGTCAATCAGGATTTGCGCGATGTTTGGCTAGGGCAGTGAGGAACTAGATGTCAGTTGTCAGGAGTCAGTAGTCAGAAGTTCGCAGTGGGTTGGGGTTTTGTCGGATGGGCAATTATATTGTTAAACGTTTGCTGTTGATGATTCCGACGTTGTTCGGCGTTGCCGTGGTGGTATTTTTTTTGTTGCGAGTGGCGCCGGGGGATATTGTCGAGCTGAAATACGCCGGCAGCGGCACCTTCGCACCCAAGGAAGCGCTCGATCGCGAGCGCGCGCAGTTGGGTTTGGATAAGCCACTGGCGCAGCAGTTCGTGGTTTGGATCGCCGGCATCACGCGCTTCGACTTCGGCGATTCGATGTGGACCGGCCGGCCGATCACCGACGAGATCAAGATTCGTTTGGAGTTAAGTTTAGAACTTGCGCTGATGGCGACTTTGGTCGCGGTCTTGATCGCGCTGCCCTGCGGCACGCTGGCGGCGCTCAAGCAGGATACTTGGGTCGACTATTTGGTGCGGATTTTTTCCATCGGTGGATTAGCCGTGCCGTCATTTTGGTTGGGTATCGTCATCATTCTTTTTTTCTTGATCGTCTTCAAATGGCTGCCGCCGCTGACTTTCACTTCTTTCTGGGTCGATCCCTGGGCCAATTTGACACAGCTGATTTGGCCGGCCCTTGCCGTCGGTTACCGCTATTCGGCGATGGCGACGCGCATGACGCGCTCGGCGGTTTTGGATGTGCTGCGCGAAGATTTCGTCCGTACCGCCCGCGCCAAGGGACTACGGGAAAATGCCGTCGTAGTCAAACATGCGCTGCGCAACGCGCTGTTGCCGATCGTCACCGTGATCGGTTTGGAGTTCGCCTTTCTGATCGGCGGTTTGGTGGTCACCGAGCAGGTGTTCAACTTGAACGGCATCGGTATGCTGTTCGTCGAATCGATCACGCATCGCGATTACACGATGACCCAGGCGCTGGTGCTGTTGGTTTCGTTTGCCTTTATCCTGATGAATTTTTTGATCGATCTGATGTACGCCTGGCTCGATCCGCGTATCCGTTACCAATGACATCGCTGCCGAGTCCGACATCGTGACGCGTTTCGCTGCGCAAAAATGGCTCGCCGGCGCATGCTACTTTGGCTCGCGCTGGCCCCTCGGTGGCGCTGGCGCGTTGATCATCGTCCTGATGCTGTTAGCGGCCATGTTGGCGCATCTGTTGGCGCCCTTCGATCCTCTCGATACCGACTACGGCGCCATGCTCCAAGCGCCCGGCGCCAAGCATTGGTTTGGCACCGACTCTTTCGGCCGCGATCTTCTCTCGCGGGTTCTGTTTGGCGCCCGCACGGCGTTGTTGGTGGGCTTTTGCTCGTCGTTTTTCGCCACCAGCGCCGGCGCGGTGATCGGCGCGACCTGCGCCTACTTCGGCGGTCGGGTCGATCTCTTGATGCAGCGCTTGATGGATATTTTACTTTCGTTTCCGTTGATCGTTTTAGCCTTGGTGGTGGTGTCGATCATGGGTTCGGGGATCTCGAACGTGATCATCGCGATCTCGGTGCCGATGATTCCGCGCGCCGCATTGGTCGTGCGCAGCAGCGCTTTGGCGTTGCGCCAAATGCTCTTCGTCGAAGCTGCGCTGACCCTCGGCGCCAGCCATGGACGGATTATTTTTCGCCATATGCTGCCCAATGTATTGGCGCCCTACCTGATCATGCTGACGGCATTTCTCGGTCAGGCGATTCTTTTGGAAGCGTCGCTTTCTTTTCTCGGTTTGGGCGTCGCTGAGCCGACGGCGGCGTGGGGCTTGATGTTGCGCGGCGCGGCGGTGGAGTTCGCCGAGCGCGCGCCTTGGCTGGCGCTATTTCCCGGACTGGCGATCAGTCTGGCGGTGTTCGCTTTCAATGTTTTGGGCGATTCGCTGCGCGATGCCCTCGATCCCAAGTTGCGCCTACCTTAGCGAGAATCGGTGCTGCGATACGATATCGTTGAGTTACGATCTTAACTTGAAGCTGAGCCGCTATTTGCCGTTTCGCCATGGATCTGAGCCCACCGGTGCGCTGCGGCCTTCGTAGAAACGCTTTTGCAGTTTGTAGAGATCGGGGATGGTCATCAGTTCGTTGTGGGTTTTGCCATCGCTGGCGGTGAATTCAAATACGACGCGGCGAGCGTCTTTAGAAATCTTTACCAGCTGGCCTTTCTGGCCGTCAACCAACCGGCCGATGGTGCGGAGCATTTCAGCTAAGCTGTGAATGTCGGGAAGTTTGCCGGCGGTAAAGCGCCGGCTGATGCCGATGTCATCAATCCGGTTTATATCTTCGGCTGCGTATCGCTGGTTGAATTCGACGCTTGCCGTTAGCCCTTTCTGGCCGAGCGCGGTGACGTCGCGGCTGAGGAAATCGGCGCAAAATTCTTTTAGACCTTTGCGCTGGGGCGTGGGCTGGCGCGCGTCCAGTCGACTCTTCGCGCATCGGCCGCTGACGACAAACGTCTCGCCGTGAAATTTAATCTCAACGGTGTCGGGAAATAAATCGGCGAGATCCTGGCCGATGACGCGTAGCGCCCGAGCAAAAGTTCCTGGCGTCGTCGAGGTTAATATTTTGAACGATTGGGCGAGTCTCATATTGACTTAAGATCGGCGTGTTTGACCCTGACTTAAGTCAAATAGCTTGTTTTTTGGTTGGTGTTGGAATCACACCCCGTCAGGATTGGCGGCGGCGGTTTCAATGTCGCTACGTTCGGTGGTGTAGCCGCTTTGTAGGCGATACAGCTCAGTGTTGTCGAGTTCGACCTTGTGCGGGGTAATGTCGGTATCGCAGTACTCGAAGACGACGTGATGGAGGTCTTTATAGATTTTCACGAGCCGGCCGAGATGGCTATCGATGACCTTGCCGATGGTGCGCAGCCGTTCGCCGAGGCTATAAATTTCCGGCATGCCGCCGTCGCCAACTCGGCACTGATTGCCGCGCTTGTAGATCTCGTCGATACTCTCCGCGTTGTAACTGCGCGAGAACGGCACTAGGTCGAGATCGGCTTCAGGCGTGTGATGGTTGAGAAGCTTGGCGCCCAACCTTCTGAGCCCGGCCCAGCCGCTGGATTCTAGGGCTTCGAGCCGAGTGCGATTGCACATGCCGCGGGCGATAAAGTCGTCGCCTTCAGGCTCGATGGTCACGCTTTCGGGCAGTAAATCGGAAAGATCTTGACCGATGGCGCGTAACGCTCGCGCGTAGTAACCGGGAAATTGTTCCATCAACTTGCTCCTTCTATTCGATATTATGATTCAACGAGGATTTTGGCACAATCAATAATTCCAGCGCGCCGAGGAATCCGGGGTCCATGCGAAGAATATCGGCCCGCACCTGTTGGATCCGTATTAAGTTCTTGACCCGCCGATGCCTAGCGTACTAAAAACTAGCTAAACGTCAACAAAAAAATTGATATTTAGAGAGAGGTAACGGCAAACATGGCAGATGCAGGAAGTTTGAAAACCTTAAGCAAGGCGGGTAATGAGCTCGGCGCCAAGACGACGTACCAGTTGTTTCTCGAAAAAGAAGCGCTTCCGGCGCTACGCGGCTTTCACATTGACGATATCAATACGGTGGAACTCCATTCCTGGGCCCGGTTTGACGGGCGCGGCGTGTTTCTCAATCTTGACGGTTCGGAGGGTGTCAACGATTGCTACATCGTCGAGATCGCCCCAGGAAAATCGCTGGCGCCGCAGCGTCATATGTTCGAGGAGCTGGTTTACGTCGTCAGCGGCCACGGCGCGACGACTGTGTGGCAGGAGGGCGGTAAAAAACAAACTTTTGAATGGGGCCAAGGCGCATTGTTTTCGCCGCCGCTCAATGCCAGCTATCAGCATTTCAACGGCGCCGGCGACAAACCGGTGCGCTTGTTGGCGATGACCAACGCGCCGACCGTGCTCAATCTCTACCACAACATCGACTTCGTCTTTAATTGCGATTACCGCTTCACCGACCGCTATGCCGGCGAGGAGGATTTTTTTAACGGTGTGGCGAAGATTCCCGGCGCTGGGTTCCACGACACCAACTTCATCCGCGATGTGCGCGCTTATGAATTGCCGGACCGCAACGACCGCGGCGCTGGCGGCAAGATGTTGATGATCGAGATGTCGAACAACGTCATGTCGGCGCATATCTCGCAGTTCCCCGTGGCGACCTACAAGAAGGCCCACCGCCACGGCGCCGGCGCCCATGTGATTATCCTCAAGGGCGAAGGGTTCTCGATGGTGTGGAAAGAAGGCGAGGACATCAAGCGCTACAGCTGGAGCCCCGGCAGTTTGATGGTGCCGCCCGAACGTAGCTTTCATCAACACTTCAACGTCGGCGCCGAGCCGGCGCGTTACCTGGCGCTGAAACCGTTTAGCAGCCGCAAATTTCCCGGCCTGCGCAAACAATGGGGCACTTCGGAAAGCGTCAAGTTGGGCGGCGATCAAATCGAATATGAAGACGAGGCGCCGCTGATTCGCGCGACTTTCGAAGAAGAACTCGCCAAGCGCGGCGTCACGAGTCGGATGGGGCCGGTTTACAAGGCGGCGAGCTGAATTGTGGATCACCGGGCTGTTTTACCACGAAGGACACGAAGTGCACGAAGCTCGGAGATTGAAATTTGCGAATCCTTCGTGGAGCATCGTGTCCTTCGTGGTGAGTAATCTTCTGCACGCTTGGCACTAGCGGATGGATGTTTACATGAAATCGTTAATTCTATTTTTCTGTTTTCTCACGTTGAGTGTTGTTCCTCAGTCGGTCGAAGGCGCGGACAAGACGCGCATCGCGGTGACCAACTTTAACATGACCTTTTTGCCCACCGGCGTGGCGCTCAAACGAGGCTTTTTCAAAGATGAAGGTCTCGAGGTTGAGATCATCCGCATGAACACGCCGACAACATTGGCAGCAATGACCACCGGGGAAGTCGGTTACACGCTCTTATTCGGCTCCATTGTGCGTGCGGCACTGCGCGGCATGCCGATTCGTGCCCTGGCGAGTCTGATCGATAGTCCGACTTATGCGCTGATATCTCGGCCGGAGTACAAGTCGGTCAAAGAACTTAAAGCCAAGACTATTGGCATCGCCAACTTCGGCGGCACCGATGAAGTCTTGTCGCGCTTGATCTTTCGCAAGCAAGGTCTCGACGACAAGGAGATAAAATTTCTCGCCCTCGGTCCGGACCGTGCGCGCTTGGCGGCGTTGAAAGAAGGGATCATCGACGTGGCGATCATTTCACCGCCCGGCGACACCATCGGCCGGCAAATGGGCTTCAACGTGTTGACCCGGGCTTATGAGAATTTCACCTTTCCGTTTAGCGGCGTCGGGACAACGACGAAACTGCTGAAGGATCGGCCCCAGGAAGTCAGAAAAATGACCAAGGCGCTAGTGCGCGCCAACCGATTGATCCGTGACGACAAGGAAAGTGCCGTGCGCGTGCTGATCGAGTGGGCCGGGTTAGAACGTGATCACGCAATCGCGTCTTGGGACTCGACATGGAAAGTACTTAGCCCAGACGGAACCATACCGGCCGAGGGCATGAAGCTCTTACTCGACCAAGCCAAGAGCGAAATGAAGCTGACCCGCGACGTGCCTATCAGCGAGATCGTCGACCCCGCGCCGTTGCAAGACGTGCAGCGCGAGCTGGGAATAAGAAGACCCTAGAGATCTCAGCAGAAGCGTCGGCCTCGGAAGTTTTACCGCAAAGAACGCAAAGTACGCAAAACATATAATTGGGAATTGTTTTCGCGCCGTGTAAGGGAGCAGAAAATGTCGGAAGCAGAAATTCTCCGCGATCTCGATCGGAAGCTGCGCGGGTTGAGCGTTGAAGGGTTGTGGTCGCCGGCGTCGGATGCCGACATGGCGACCTACAGCAAAGATCCTCACACGACGGTGTTGCCCCATGTTTGGAAGTGGCCGGCGCTTTACGAGGCGATTCAAACCGTCGCCAGCATGCATGGCCTCGACGGCTTGGCCGAACGGCGTGTGCTGCGGCTGATCAATCCGGCCTATCTCGATCAGCACAATCGCCGGCAACGGACGACTACGCATACCATGCTGATGACGTTGCAATTGCTCAAGCCCGGTGAAGTCGCCCACGATCACCGCCATAATTTCGCCGCCTTTCGTTTCATTCTCAAAGGCGCCGGCGCCTACACGGTGGTGGAAGGCGAGCAAATTCCGATGGCGGCCGGCGATCTGATTCTTACTCCGTCCATGACTTGGCATGGCCATCGTAACGGCGGCGAACCGGTGGTGTGGCTCGACGGTCTCGACAATCCGCTGCTGTTCTTGTTGCAGTCGATCACTTGGGAGGCTTATCCCGGCGGCTTGCAGCCGATGAAAGCGAGTTTTGAAAACACCGCGCCGCGCATCGGCGCCACCAGGCCGCTTTGGGAAAAATCCGCGCAACGGCCGAGCTACAACTTGCACTACAAATGGCGGGATACTTACGAAAAGCTACGCAGTCTGAGTGCCGGGACCGGCAGTCCGTTCGATGGTATTGCGCTGGAGTACGTCAATCCCGAAGGCGGCCACACCATGCCGACCATGTCCTGCGCGATTCAGATGCTTCGGCCCGGTGAAGCGACCAGGACGCATCGCCACAACTATAGCGTCGTCTATCACGCCTTTCGCGGCAGCGGCGTGACGGTGATCGACGGGCAACGGTTTGAGTGGGATGAGGGCGACTGCTTCGTCGTGCCGCTGTGGAGCTGGCATAGTCACGAGAATCGTTCGAAGAGTGACGAGGCGATTCTCTTTTCTGTGAGCGATCTACCGGTGATGGAGGCGTTGAAACTTTTGCGCGAAGAAGCGGCCTGAGATCGCGCGCGTGGTCGCGCGCGATCTCAATTCCAAGTTACAGATTCCAAATTTCAAATCGTCAGCGGCTCTGCAGGACCTGGCCACCCATGTTGGTGATCTTATCGACGTGGATTTGTACGATGATGCCTTTGCGCTCGGGATCTTTGTCCAGCTCTTCTTTGACGCAGCGCGCCATGCCTTGCTCCCACACCGGTCCCGATTCGTGCAATTCGGCCGTGCCATGAAAACGCCACGCCGCCTTGGTTTTGGCGTCGCGGAACAGCACGATGACTTTCTTGTTCTCTCTGAGGTTCTTCAAATGCACCCGCTTGGTGCGCTCCAAATATGCCAGCGACTGCTTGTCGTAGACCATCACGCTGCCTTTGTAGCCGATGTCCGGTTCGCCGTCGCCCGACACCGTCGCGAGAACGCAGGCACAGCCGTTGGCTAGGGCCGGTTCGATCATTTCTTTCATCTGGTCGAGAATTTCAATCATGGTTCACCTCCTAGAGTGCACTACTAGTAAACAATTGGCCAATCGTCAAACTGCACGAAAAGAAATTCGGATATTAACCACGAAAAACACGAAAGGGTCGGCAAGCTAATTCCGATTTTCGTGTGTTTCGTGCCTTTCGTGGTTAAATTCTTTATTCCGAATTTTCTAACCGACAAGCCGCGGGCCGTAGAGTTTTACCGAGTTGTCCCAGAGGATTTTTCGTTTGGCTTCGCTGGAAATCGGCTGGGCGTCGAAGTCCGGCAGCGCGCGTTCGGGCTCAATGGCGTCGGGGTGCGGGTAGTCGGTGTTCCAGACGATGTTCTCGCCGTTCATTTCTTCGACGACGTGCTTGAGCGTGCGTTCGTCGCTGTCGCAGGAAACCATGCACTGGCGCATGAAATATTCCGTCGGCCGCAGTGTCAAATTTTCCGACTTGCCCATGACGCTGTTGCGGCCATGGGTGTGGTCGTCCATGCGGCCGAGCCAGAAGGGCAGCCAGCCGGCGTTCGATTCGAGAATGGCCAGCCGCAGTTTGGGAAAGCGTTCCAACACGCCGGCAAAAATAAAGTGGCCGAGGGTGGTCATGTTGTCGCAGGGAAAACCGAGCGCATGATTCAAACCGCGGAGCGCCAGCTGGGTGTCGTCTTTGCGATTGCCTTCGAGTTCGCGGAACGGTTGAAAGCGGCGCTGGCGATTCTCGCCGTGGACGGCGATGGGGAAGTCCAGCTCGGAGGCCAGGTTCCACATGGCGTCGTACTCGGGTTCGTGCAGCCATTTGCCTTCCGGCAAATAAGGGTTGCGCACCGATACCGCGCCTAACTCCTCGACGGCGCGGCGCGCTTCCTTGACCATCTCGCCGACATCCGAGCCCGGCAACACGGCGACGAACTTCAGCCGTTTGGGATCGGTGCTGCAATAGTCGTGGCACCAGTTGTTATACGCGCGACACATGGCGGCGCCGAGTTGAAGATCTTTGAGCGCGATACGGTAGGCGAAGTTGCCGTTGTTACCGCTCGGCAGGAGCACCTGAATGTCCCAACCGTACTTGTCCATGTCGCTGAGCCGAATCTGCGGCGACCACCATTGGCGATATGCCTCGCCATACTTTTCTTCAAAGGCGCGCCGCGCACTTTCGACGTGCGCCGACTGGAATTCGCTCTTGGTGATGAACTTGCCATCGGGCTCGTAAACCATGAAGTTGCCGTCCATATACGCAACCTTCGGCACCTGATCGCGGAACTTGGGCTCGACGTAGCGCTCCCAAAGATACTGCGGTTCGTGCATGTGGCCGTCGGCGTCGATGACTTTAAAAGTTTTCCACATATGGGTCTCCGGTTTGTGAGTCCGTTATAGATTGAGATGATGCAATGTTAACGCTGTGCTGTGCGGCGGGCTCGCACGATATTGAATAGAGGCACGCCGCCCGTGCATAGCAGCTACGGGTTAGAGCGCACTGACAACGCATATTCGAGGTTCTTGATTGAGCGCTCGCAATAACTATCAAAGTCCTGGTCTTTTCGAAATGCGAATTGAAAGTAACATAGCAATGCCTCAATCTCGGGACGGGTCAATTCTGTACAAATCTCTCCGAGCCGATGCTGCCCCCGTAGGTCGTCCGGCATTGGGCCGAAGCGATACGTAAGGTGGTCTCTACAGACGTCTAAATCTTCCGGCTCGTGGATTGCCGCGATTAGATAACCTGGCAGAAAGAAACAGTACGCTTCGACTGTAAATAAACCGTCGTTGTCGCCATACCTTCGAAGTTCTTGTCCTTTCAGTTCTCGCCAGGATTTGGCTTTGAAGAACTCTGCCATCTCTTGGCATTCCCAACAGGGTTCATCGTATGCGCCACCGTTTCGCTTGTCGTATTTACAACGCGTAATGTTGTTGTCACCGGGGTAATGACGCGACTCAAAGGCAGTTGTGATGGTGGGGGCAATGGATTCCATGCGCTCTATTCCAATTTACCTTCGACGAAGTGGTGAATTTTCTTCCTGTTCGGTTTTACTAATCCGCCGCCACCAACAACCCGTCGCGATGCTCGACGGTTTTTCCGGTCATCTCCATGCCTGCTTGCGCGGCGAGGACGAAGCCGTTGCCTAAACTTTCCGGGCCGGGCAAGCGTTGGCGCGCTTCTTCGGGCGCGTCTTCCGTTGCGATCGCTTGCTTGGGGCTGAAGGCAACGATGCAGATGTTCCACTCGCGTTCTTCTTCGGCCATGAATTTGGTGAAGGTGCGAATGGCGTCTTTGCTGACGACATAAGGCGATGCGCCGTGATTTTCCGGCCGGCCGCCGCCCCAGAGATTGACGATGTTGCCCGAGCGGCGTTCTTCCATGAATGGCACGACGTACTTCGAGCAAAGAAACGTGCCGCCGAGGTTGGTTTGAATTACGCTGTTCCAGAAGTCGTAACTTAAATTGCGCACCCGCGGCCAGCGGGGAATGCCCCAATTGAAATGCGGCACGATGCCGGCGTCGTTGATCAGTGCGTCGATCTGGCCGAAGCGGTCGGCGACTTTGTAAACTAATTGACGCACGTCTTTTTCGTCGCGCACGTCGGTGGGAACAGCGATGGCCTCGGCGCCGAGTTTCTGCACTTCGCCCAAGGTTTTATGCAGACGTTCGGCGTCGGCGTCGGCGAGCACGATCTTCGCGCCGGCCTTGGCTAGCGTATGCGACGCATGGCGGCCGATGCCCTTGGCCGCGCCGGTGACGATAACAACTTTTCCTTGCATGAAATTGATCCTCCTAAACTTTAATTTTCCAATTATGAAGCGAAACTCGAATCTTGCGCCACGCGCTTATTTCGCTTTCTAGTCGGCTTTAAACCCGATGTCTTTATGGGAACCCTGGCAGAAGGGGACGTTTTTAAACGCGGTTATTTTCACCTCTGCAATGATGTTCTCCTTGTCGTAATTGCAAACGTTGCTAAATGTTTTTCTATTTATCGCGCCAGGTGTGAATCGGCTGCCAACCGAGCAGCTCTTTCGCGCGCGCGTTGGCGTAAACTCCCTTGCTGCCGGTTAAACCGCGGGCTCTGTCGCCGATGGCCGGCCGGACACGCGGGTAAAGATCGCATAACGGTTCGGCCAGCGTGCTGTCGTCGGCGACGACAAACATGACGGTGCCGCCCGGCACTGGCCGCTCCACCGCCAAGCGAAACGCCACGGCGAGATCGCGCGCGTCGATGTAACTGTAGGCTTGAAAGCCCGCCGGCTTTCGGCCACCGGCTTTTTTCATTTCTTCGAGTTCCTCGGGCGCTACCACTCCGCTCGGCCGCAGGCTGACCGTTTCGAGCCCCTTCCGCGCATAGGACCGCGCGATGGTCTCGCCGATTTCCTTTGAAAGACCATAAGCGTCTTCGGGCCGCAGCGGATGCGCTTCGTCGATGGGCAAGTAGTCCGGCATGAACTTTTCACTATAGCTCCAGCCGACAATCGCGTTGCTGCTCGCCGACACGACACGCTTTACGCCCAGGCGAAAGGCGGCGTGATGGGCGTTGAAAGTCCCGATGACGTTGGTCCGATAAACCACTGGGGTTGTCGCGATATTGGGACTATGAACCGCCGCCAGATGAATCACCGCGTGGTTGCCGGCCATCGCTTCCATTACTTGGCCAAGATCCTCAATGTCGCCGATCAAATATTTCACCGGGTCGCGTTCTGGGCCCGGGATTCGGTCGAGCACCGTCACGTCATGCCCCGAGTTGACCAACTCTTGGACGACGAAACGACCCACTTTGCCTTGTCCGCCGGTAACGAGGATTTTCATGAGTTTGCTCTAAATGGTTCGACGACGAACCTCACAAACTATATAACGCCCGGGAGTTGGCGCTGACGATTTTCGCGGCGATCGCTGGATTCAACCGCGGATCGTTGCAGATGCCGTCGAGCGCGGCGAGCTCGGTTGCGCTATCGGCGTGTCCATAGTCGGTGCCGACCACCAGGTTATCGTCGCCGGCGGCTTGAATGATGTAAGGAAGATCGTCTCTGGTTTCGCAGCCGACGTAGAACCGGCTTTCGCGCAGTAAATTTTTCGTGTGCAACTCGCGCCCCTGCAGATGGTACCGCTTGGCTAAATCGGTTAGCACATAGGGCAACCATTGCGCGCTAACTTCGAGGAAGGCAATTTTAAGCTTGGGAAAACGTTCGGGGATTTTGTCGGCGATCAGATTGTGAAACGCGCCGACGATCACCAGCTTAAATTTGGCAAAGCCGATGGTTTCGTATTTGTAGTAGTCGAACAACGCCGTGCTGCCAGTGGCCGAGTGGATGCATATCGGCAGATCGAGACGACTCGCGGCGTCGTAGAGCGGGAAGAAATAACTATCGCTCAACAACTTCTCGCACTCCGAGCCGCGCAGAAAGATGCCCACCGCGCCGTTTTCCTTGGCGAACTTCGCTTCCTCAAAAACCTTATCCATGCTGAATAGCGGCAACACCGCCACCCATCGCAAACGCTCCTTCGCCTGCTTCCAGATATCTGCCATCCAGCGGTTGTAGCTGCGGCAAAGCGCCAGTTCGATCTCCGGCCGCTGTGTCAGCGGAATAATAAATATGGTCGGGAAAATCACTTGGATGTCGATGCCCAGCTCATCCATATGCTTGAGCCGCGCAGCGGGGTCGCTTAATTCGCGTGAGGCCATCGGCGTATTCTTGCCGACGTTACGCGACTTAAGCCGCAGGGTGCCGTCCACCAGCCAGTATTCGTCGTTCGACGAACCGTCGGTAGAGCCGACAACCTGCGGCCGGTATTTGCGCTCGCCACCTTCCATGTATTGCCAAGTTTGCGTGGTTTCCAGCACATGGGCATCGGCGTCAATTTTGATCATGGGACTTCATCTCCAGCGGATGTTTGGCTTGACTTAGCTGTCATAACACCGGGCTAAGCGATGCGTCAATGAATCGATCCTTGACAGCGCCCGGCTCTGTGATAGGTAGCAAACATCTTTTCCCGCAACGATCTGCGGTCAGCACAAATTAATTGGCTGCTGGGTGGACGATATAATATGCGACGATTCGAGTTAACCGAGCCGCGCACGCTAGAAGAAGCGTGTTTGCTGCTGAGCGATGACGCCGATGCCAAGGCGATGGCCGGCGGCACCGCGCTGCTGACGCTCATAAAACATGGCCTTTTCATTCCTAAAACTGTCGTCAATCTAAACAAAATCCAGACCGCGAGCGCCATCGACTACGACGCGAAACGGGGCCTCCGCATCGGCGCGTTAACGAGCATTTTTGATGTCGAATCCTCTCCCGTTGTGCGTCAATACTATCCGGTGCTGGCGCAGGCATGCCACCTGGTGGCCAACATTCGGATTCGCAACATGGCCACCATCGGCGGCAATCTGGCCCATGGCGACTATCAGTCCGATCCGCCCACGGCGCTGGTGGCGCTGGACGCCAGCGTGGAATTGATGCAGCGCAACGGCACGCGCCAGATGAAGCTGTCGGAGTTTTTGCTGGGAAGCTACGAGACTGCGCTAGAGCCGGGAGAGTTGCTATCGGCGGTGCTGGTCCCGCCGCCGGACGAATGGCGCGGCACTTACATCAAATTTACCACTGGCTCTTCCGAGGAGCGGCCGTGCGCCGGAGTCGCCGCGCTGGCGCGCATGGAACACGGTATCTGTCGCGATCTTCGCTTGGTCGTGGGTGCGGTTTCGCCCCGTCCGGTTCGGCTGCACGGGGCCGAAGAGTTGGCGCGTGGTAAAGATCTCACGCAGTCGGTTTTGCAAGAGCTCGGCGCCGAAGCGAGCCGGATGGTGGATCCCATTGACGACTTGCGCGGTCCGGCCAAATACAAGCGTCAACTGGTCGATGTTCTCGTGCGCCGCGCGGTTGCGGCGGCGATGCAGAAATAACAGGAGCCTGGAGCATGGCATTGGTGGGTAGCGACGTGGCAATGGTGGGCGGAATCGCCAAAGTAACCGGGGCGGTCAATTACGCCCCTGACCTCCTGTTAGCGCGCATGCTGTTCGCCAAAGCGTTGCGCAGCCCCTTCCCCCACGCCAACATCCTTCGCATTGACACGACCAAAGCCGAAAAACTCCCCGGTGTCGTCGCGGTCGTAACCCGCGATGATCTGAGCGGACTCAATCCCTACTTTGGGCCGGTCGTCGACGATCAGCCGGTGGTCGCGACCGAGCGCGTGCGCCATGTTGGTGAAGTGGTCGCTCTGGTAGCTGCCGAGTCGCGTGAGATCGCTGAAGAAGCGCTAGACTTAATCGACGTCGAGTACCAGGAATTGCCGGCAGTCTTCGATCTCATGGAAGCGGTCAAACCCGGTGCGCCGGTGCTTCATGCGCAGCGCAAAGAAACCACCGCCGGGGTGCATCGAGAGGAGTTCAACTTTCAGGTCGGCGGCAATGTTTGCAGCGTCTACCATGTCGAAGACGGCGATATCAAAACGGGATTCGCCGAGGCCGACGAGATTCTAGAAAACACTTACACTTTACCGCCGGTGCAGCACGGCCACATCGAGCCCCACGCCGCGACGGCCTACTGGGAACCGAGCGGTAAGCTGGTGCTCCATTCCGCGACTCAAAACCCTTCTGGCGTACAGGAGCAGCTGGCGCAGATTTTCAAGTTGCCGGAAAACCAAGTGCGCGTCATCGTGCCACTCGTAGGCGGCGGCTACGGCGGTAAAACCCATGCGCGTTTGGAGCCTGCGCTGGCGCTGCTCGCGCGCAAAGCGCGCCGCCCCGTGCAGTGGGTGCTGACGCGCGACGAAGTATTTCTCACCGGCAGGCGCTACGGCGCGGTAGTCAAGATTAAAACCGGCTTCAAACGCGATGGTCGCATCGTCGCGCGCCAGGTCGAAGCGTTCTATGAGATCGGCGCCTATGCTCTCAACGGCCCGGTCAACGCCAAAACCGGCTGCTACGTGGCGAGCGGGCCGTATAATATTCCCAATCGCAGTCTGACGACCTATTCGGTTTATACCAATTTGCCGCCCACCGGTCCGTTTCGCGGTGTCGGCGTTTCCCATGTCTGCTGGGCCTATGAATCGGAAATGGACGATATCGCGCGGCGGTTGCATATCGATCCATTGGAGTTGCGCCAGAGGCATCTGGTCCAAGAAGGCGATGTTTTCGTGACCGGCGAAAAGCTGGTTTCCGTCGGCATCGCCGAATGCTTGCGCCGCACGGCCGAAGCCATTGGCTGGAAAGGCAAAGAAGAGCAAGCTCAACCCGCCGACGGTAAAACCCTGGTTCGCGGCAAGGGCCTCGCGGTTACGATCAAGAGCACGACCACGCCGACGACATCGTCGGCCAACGTCCGGCTCAATGCCGACGGTTCAGCGGTCCTTTTGACCAGCAGCGTTGAGATGGGCCAGGGTCTGCTCACTATCCTGGCGCAAATCGTCGGCGACGAATTGGGGCTACCCTTCGACAGAGTTACCGTGAGCTCGCCCGACACTGACATCACGCCGTACGACAAATCATCGAGCTCGAGCCGCACGACCTTTCACATGGGACAGGCCGCATTGAAAGCAGCGCAAGAGATCAAGAATCAGTTGCTCGAGGTCGCGGCGAAAAAACTCGAAGCACGCGCCGAAGACTTGGAACTACGCGACGGCGCCGTGTCCGTGCGCGGCGTACCAGATAAAAAAATGTCGATCACGGAGATCTTCAAAGCGCGCTACGGCTCGACGGTTGGCAGCATGTTCGGCGGCTATTGTTTCAAATCCGATGGCGGCTTGGATCCCAAGACCGGCAAAGGCAAAGCCGCGGCGTTCTGGTTTTTCTCGGCCTGCGGCGCCGAAGTCGAGGTCGATATCGAGACCGGCAAGGTGCGCGTGTTGAACACCGTCACCGCCGTGGACGCCGGCAAAGCGATTCATCCGAAGCAATGTGGATTGCAGAACGAAGGATCGATGCTGTCGGGCATGGGGTCAGCGCTCTTCGAAGAAATGGTGTACGACAACGGCCAGCCGATCAACAGTAATTTTTTGGAATACATGCTGCCGTCCTTGGAAGACCACCCGCAGGGATTTCAATCGATCCTGGTAGAGACACCGCATCCCGACGGGCCCTTCGGTGCCAAAGGTGTCGGTGAAGCCGCGTTGCCGCCGGTGGCGCCGGCCATCGGCAACGCCATTGCCAACGCCCTCGGCGGCGCCCGCATACGAGATTTGCCAATCAAACCCGACAAAATCATCGCCGCGCTTGAGGCGGCAAAGGAGCAACGCTGACTTGAAGATCGACATCTCGACAACCCTTAACAATCAAGCGCTCGAAGCCACGGTCTCCCCTAATCAGACTTTGCTCGAGTTCCTGCGCGACGATTTATCTTTAAAAGGCACCGTAGAAGGTTGCGGGGTTGGTGTTTGCGGTTCATGCACCGTGCTGCTCAATGGCCGGCCGGTGAGCTCTTGTCTCATGTTGGCAACCAACGCCGCCGGGAAACAAATCACCACCATCGAAGGGCTGGCGCAGAATGGCGAACTCGATCCGGTCCAGCAAGCGTTTCTCAAACACCAGGCGTTTCAATGCGGCTACTGCACGCCGGGGATGATCATGGCGGTAAAAGGCTTGTTAACCAGCCATCCACATCCCTCCGAAGAACAGGCGCGAGACTATCTCTCAGGCAACCTCTGCCGTTGCGGCACCTATGTTGAAGTGTTGGCGGCGGTAAAGGAGTTGGCCGAGGGGAAAAGATTGGAGTAATGGAGTAATGGAATGTTGGAGTGATGGGTAATTCGGATTCCTACCTTCCCCATTACTCCAACGCTCCAGTACTCCAATCTTATATCGATAACGTTTCAGACAAAGGAGGAATCACTCATGCCAACTCCCGTGCGCATATACGCCGGCACCCAAGAAGGATTGTTCGTTTGGCGCGCGAAAAACCGTGACTGGGAAACCGTTAACGTCGCGTTTAAGACCGGCACCATTGACGCCATCGACGGTTCGCGCAGCAAACCCAATATCGTTTACCTCGGTGTTACCCAAGATGGACTCTATAAAACCGAGGATGCCGGTAAAAATTGGCGAAGAGTCTTCGAAGGCAACGTCCGTGCCGTAACCGTCGATCCAACCGATGAAGAAGTCATTTACGTCGGTGTTGAGCCGATCCACCTTTACCGCAGCGAAGATGGCGGCAAGAGTTGGCAAGAGCTCGTTGGCGTGCAAGCTCTGCCCGCGGAGGTAAAAAATCACTGGAGTTACCCGCGCCCGCCGCACCGCGAGCATGTGCGCCATGTTTTTGTCCATCCCGACGATCCCAGGATTCTGCATGTTTGTTTGGAACATGGCGGCATCATCCGCAGCTTTGACCGCGGCGCAACCTGGCAGGATGTAAGCGGCGGCATCGACTATCTCGACATTCATCACTTGAGCAGCGCGCCAGGGAGCAAAGATTTATTTTTCGTTGCCACTGCCCGTGGATTCTTTAAGAGCGACGATCCTGGCAAAGGGTGGCAGCGCGCCGAACAAGGGCTGACGCGCGACTACTTTCACGATTTTGTTTTTCTGCCGGGCAAGCCCGGCGCCATGCTGGTGGCCACAGCGGATAAATCTCCGGGCTATTGGGAGCGCCCGGAGCGCGCCCAGGGCGCGGTTTTTCGCAGTCGTAATTTGGCCGAGAGCTGGGAGCGCGTCGGTGTTGGCAAGTGGCTGCCCAATGACATGAAACAGATGGTCTGGGCACTGGCTCAGCATCCTGAAGACTCGTCGATTGTATATGCCGGTCTCGGCGCGGTCTCGCGCGGACGCTCGGCGGATGCTAGCCAAAAAGGCGAAGGCGATATTCTTGTCAGCGAAGATCAAGGCGACAGCTGGGAAAGATTGCCGCTGGAAATGCCCGCTGACCGCGTGCTTTGGATTGCCGAGGACTCTTAGGTCGCCAGGAGGTATTATGAACTGTGGTTTCGATTTGTCGCGTCTCGCTTCGTTGATCGCCGTCGCCTGCTTTTGGACTCCGGTTTTCGCGCAATCCCCGGAACTCATTCAGGCCGCCAAGAAGGAAGGTGAAGTGATCGTTTTCGGCTCCCTAGAAAACGACGTTGCCGCGGCGATCAATAATGGCTTCGAAGCCAAGTATGGCGTCAAAGTAAAGTACTTTCGCGGCTCGTCCACCGTTATCATCGATCGCATCACCACCGAACATCGCACCGGAAAGGTCAGCTCGGACATTGTCTACACGACGTCTGAGCCGATGAAGTTCATCAACAAAGAAAAGGGACTGCTCGTACGCCACGTTTCGCCGTCGGCAAAGAACTACGACAAAAAACTCATCGATGATTTTTTCGGCCCCAACTATCGCAGCGTCATCATCGGCTTCGTTTTCAACAAGAGCATGATTAAACCCGAGGATGCGCCCAGGAGCTACGAAGATATCGTCAACCCGAAGTGGAAAGGTAAGATCGCCATGGGCAACCCGTCGCTGCACGACACGACGATCGATTGGCTATCGAGTCTCGCTCTCGTGTTTGGCTCACAGCAGAAAGCCAATGACTGGATCAAGCGGCTGGCGGCACTGGAGCCGTTGATGCTCGACTCCATGGTTCCGGTCGGCGAGCGCATCGCTTCAGGCGAAGTTCCCCTGGGAATCGCCTATCCCAAGTATGTCCAAGTATGGGGCAGAAAGGGCGCTCCTCTCGATTACGTCAAGGGACTGCCGGTCTACCTGGGAGACGGAAATTACATCGCCATGACCGGCAAGGCGCCCAATCCCAATGCCGCGAAACTTTTTATCGATTATTTTCTTGGCCAGGAAAGCTCCGAGATAATGGCCAGCGCCGGCGAGTTTGTAAACCGCCAAGGCATCTACCCGCCGATCCCTGGCGCCGATCAGGTCGTCAGCAAATTCCTTCAGATGAATGTGATGAGCGCCGACGAGTACGGCAAAAAAAAGGAAGAGTATCGGCAAATCTTCAAGCGCTAATGGCTCTGGCCCATAGAATTGGGGCGCTCGCAACGAATCGGTCTCCCACGGAGGATATACCCATGAGCAGATACACTCGTTCGATGTGTACGACCCTCGGCTGTTTCGCTGCTACGATCGTTCTTTTCGCGGCAGCCTATTTCTATGCTGCATCTGATTCCCACGCTGCGCCGGCGCCGGCGAAATCTCGAGCGGCATACACAGTCATCTCGGGTATTCTCACCCCCCTATGGATCGCCGCGGAAGAAGGCGCGTTTCGGAAATATAATCTCGCCCTCGATTTGGTTTTTATCTCCGGCTCACCCGTCACAATCAGTTCTCTGGTTTCCGGGGAAATCGATTTCGCCGCGCCCGGCGCTGAGCCGGCGGTTAGCGCAATTTTGGCTGGCGCGGATCTGTCGATCGTCGCTTTTGTCGCCAACCGCACTCCGATCAGCCTGTATGTCGAACCCACCATCGCCAAAGTTGAGGATCTAAGGGGCAAGACTGTGGCGTTGACAAGCTTTGCGTCGAGCGGCGCCTATTTACTTAAAGTTTGTCTCGGCGAGGTGCGCTTAGAACAACGCAAGGATGTTCAGGTTACCCAGTCCGGGGGTTATGTAGAATCTCTGGCTGCCCTAAGCTCCGGCCGGGTACAGGGCGCGCTCTTGGCGCCGCCGATCAGTTGCCGGGCGGAAGCTTTGGGCTTCAAGAAAATCTGGAGCGGCGCCGGCGTCGAGTATCCGTCAACGACGATCGCCGTGCGTAAGTCGTTCCTCAAGAAGTCTGAAGATTCGGTTATGCAGTTTCTGCAGGCCGTCGCCGACGGCGTGCATGTTTTCAAGACCGATCGGGATAAGGCGCTCAAAGTCATGGCGCACTACACTAAAATCAAAGACCGTAACATTTTGGAGAAAACCTATGTCGACAACAAAGACGTGCACAACCAGATGTTGTTGCCCACGGAGTCCGGCATAAAAACCATTCTCGAAGTCCTGGCTGCGGTGAATCCCAAGGCCGCAAACGCCAAACCCGAAACGTTCATCGATACCGGCCCGGTGAAGAAACTCGAGGAACGCGGCTTTTTCAAGAAGTTTTCGAGCTAGCGCGCCAATAAGATTACGCCTAATTGTATTGGCAGTTTTATCTGTTTCCATCCCATCGATTCAAACCGGTAGTACACCGTTAAGTTGCAAAAGAGGATTCATGATTGGATACAAAATCTTTTCCCTTCTATTGTTGTTTCTATTTGGCGGGGTAACCGAGTCCCGTTCCCAGGATAAAATCCGCGTCGGCTTGGGCTCCATCAGTTTGCAGTCGGGGCTGGTGCATATCGGCAAGGATCGTGGCTTGTTCGCTAAGTATGGACTGACGACCGAGGCAATCTATATTCCCGGCGGCTCGACCAACGTGCAAGTTCTCATCTCCGGCAATCTCGATCTGTCGCAGTTGAGCGGCGCGCCCGGCGTGGCGGCGAATTTGGAAGGCGCGGATATCGTTTACTTCGCCGGTCTGCTCGACAAGTTAAATTATCAACTGATCGCCCGCTCCGACATCAAGTCGATTGAACAATTGAAAGGCAAAAAATTCGCCGTCAGCCGCTACGGGTCGTCCGCCGATTTCGGCATGCGCGCCATGCTCAAGCGCGTCGGCGTCGATCCGGTAAAAGAAGCGACGATTTTGCAGATCGGCGACGAGCCGGCGCGCATCGCCGCGATCACGTCGGGCAACGTCGACGGCACCGTGGTCAATGCGCCGTTTAGCAGCGAGGCGGAACGTTTGAAGCTCAACGTGCTCGCTGATTCCGTAAAGATGAACGTGCCGTTCTTCAATACCGGCTTACTCGGCAGCCGGCGCTTTCTCGAAAAGCAGGATGGCCGGGTGATGAACTTCCTGCGCGCTTATCTCGAAGCGATAAAGATTTTGAAAACCGAACGGGAATATTCGGTCAAGGCATTAGGCCAGTTCACGCGGGTAAATAACGTTAAAGCGCTGCAGGAAGGCTACGACTATTTCGTCAATCAATTAGCGAATGTGCCGTATCCTTCGGTGGAAGCGATGCAAGCGGTGGTCGCACAGATCGCCGAGACCAATGCCAAAGCGCGCGGCATCGACGCGAAAATTTACGTCAACGATCGCTATTTGAAACGGTTGGAGGAAGAAGGGTTTGTGAAGAAGATTTGGGGCAAGTGAGCGGGCGTGCCGTTATGGCAACGCGCGGCGATGACAATGGCGGAATCGGAAAATTCTAATACAGGTAGTCCAGCGGATCGATCTGCCATCTCTCCGGAGATTCGCAGCCGACGATGTCGTAGGGATTGCCGGCGTTAATTTGGCCTTCCAGGACTATCTCGTAGGGCTCGATCTTGGAATGTTTTGTGACATCATAGACGGCGCGCACGACCGGGTGAAGCATGTCTTTTTTGCCGTGGTCGATCACGATCGCCAATAGGGAATTTTCCAGACGGACCAGAGTGCCGATCGGATAGATGCCCAGATGGGCGATGAATTTTTCGACCAGGTCGCGGTTCAAGTAGCTTTCGCTCCACTCCAAGAGTTTTTTTAACGCTTCGGTGGGCGGTAGGGCCTTCTTATAGCAACGTTCAGAGCTCAGTGCGTCGTAGATATCGACAATGGCGGCGATCTGACCGAAGACACTGATCTGGTCGCCCTTTAACCCCTCGGGGTAACCCGTACCGTCCAGACGTTCGTGATGATGGGAGGTTACGCAGGTGCAGCTTTGATCGAGTTGGGTATACTGCTCAAGCGTTGTCTCTCCGTCTTTGACATGGCGCTTGATGATGTCAAATTCTTTCTCGGTCAGCCGGCCCGGCTTATTGAGGATCTCCGGCGGTACTTTCATTTTGCCGATGTCATGCAGCAAACCGCCGATGCCGATTTGCTTTATTTGGCCGGCGTCGAAGTGAAGTCCCTGGGCGAAGGAAATGCACAGCGCGGAAACTGAGATGGAATGCACATAGGTGTACTCGTCGACTTCTTTGATGCGCAGCAGGCTGACGAGCGCGTCTTTGTTGCGCAAAACCGACTCGGTCATTCGGTCGACAGTGCTCTCAACCTTGTTCATCTCCATGCGGGTGCCGAGCTTGACGTCCAGCATGAACTTCTCGGTGGTTTGTTTGGCCTCGCGGATCAGCAGTCTGGCCCGGGCTAGCTCGTCTTTCATCGAGCTGCGATGCTTTGCCGCCGTCGCGGGAATATTTAGTTGGGTTAACTCGCTTTGAATTTTCTCCGCCGCCTCCCGCTGTGTCGGCGCGTCATCGATGTCTAGCCCTTTGTCCGTGTCGATGTAGAGTTCGCGTATGCCCTGTTTAACTATTTTATGAATTTGTTTGTCGGTCTTGATTTTGGTGCGGTCGGCGAGGAACGGATGATGCAGCCATCTACAGTTGAAATCGTGAACAAAAAACCCCGGCTTGAGCTGCTCAGCTTTGATCTTCTTGATCATATTTGATTCCATTTAACCCCGCCTCTTGAGGCGGGCACAATTAAATGGGGTTTCCAAAGGGGGCGAGCATCCCCTTTGGTCGCGAGCGGGGTTCAAACCCCGCTTGCGATTCTAACTTGATTGACCGCGATAGCGCTCCTCAGTAGCATCGGCTGCTATTGGAAAAACTTAATCCAGGCACAGTGAAGTTGGGGACGGCGGGCGCTAGCCCTGGGGGCGGGAGCCTGCGCCGCCTCGAAAGGCTGGAGATTGGGTTTTGCATTTCACGGGCCACGGGCGTATGCCCGAAGGTGTCTATGGGATCACAAGGTTTACTGATTTTGCCGGAGGCATTCATGAAATCGCGTTGTCGGTCGGCAACTAACGGTTTGCTTGGCACGCTACTGATATCGCTTGCGGCGGTCGTCCACGCGGGTTACGTTTTTGCCCAAGCCGATTTTTACAAGGGCAAGACCATCAAGATCATCCGCGGCGGCGGCCCCGGCGGCTCGGGCGAGTTTCAGACCAGGGCATTGGTGAAGTTTCTCGAAAAATATATTCCCGGCAAGCCGCATATCATGGTTGAGTTCATCGAGGGCGCGGCGGGAAGAAAAGCGGCCAATGTCATTTACAGCACCAGCAAACCCGACGGACTGACCATCGGCTCCATCGGCGCGGGACTGGTGGTCGGGCCGATCTTGGGTCTGCCGGGCAGCAACTACGATCTCGACAAATTTATTTATCTGGGCTCCACCGACGGCGGCGATCCCTATGTGTTCTACACCAAGGGCGAAATGGGTTTCGATAGTCTGGCCAAACTGCGCGCCGCCAGCGGTGTCAGATTCGGCGCCCACTCGGTGGGCCATCCGGTCTACGTCACCGGGCGTATGGTCGCCTATCTGCTCGGTTTAAAAGAGCCCAAGTTTGTCACCGGCTTCACCGGGCCGGAAATTTACATAGCCGTCGAACGCGGCGAGCTCGACGCCCATGCCACCGGCGCGGCGCGGTTCGTCATAGAGAAGTCGGAGTGGATCGAGAAAAAACAAATTCATCTTCACGCCACGCTGACGGTGCCCAAAGGCCGCCACCATCCAAGCTTCGCCCACTTGCCGGAGTTGGGAACATTTGCCAAGACCGACACCGAACGGAGACTGCTCGACATGTTCCGCGCCTTCCAATATCCGCGCTGGCCCTACATCTTTTCTCCCGGCACGCCCAAAGACCGCGTGCAGATCATCCGCGCCGCCATGAACAAAGCCTTCGCCGACCCGGAATTCCCCGGCGAGTTCAAAAAACTCATGGGCGACGGCCCGGCGCCGATGAGCGGTGAAGAACTGGAACGCGCGATCAAGGAACTGCCGCGGGATAAGGAAGTCGTGCAGCTTTATCAGAAACTGGCGGGGGCGGAGCCGTTGCCGGCGCGGTGAGTGGGGGCCAAAACCGTCTGAACTTATGTCCGATCTAGTCGTCATAGTTGGTCCGCCTGCGGCTGGTAAAGCCGCAGTTGGACACGCGGTCGTGCAGTTGACTGGATACCGCTTGTTTCACAACCATCTCACAGCTGAGCCGGCAGCGGCTCTTTTCGGATGGGGAACGCCCAGGCAAGAAGCGTTTGCTACTGAGATACGATTACTAGCTTTTTCGCGTTTGCTGGAAAATCCAAAGAGCTTGGGCACGATCTTTACGTTCGTTTGGTGCTTCGACCTACCAGCAGACAACGACTTTATTGCTGAGGTCGTGCGGCTGTTTGAGTCCAAGAAACACAAGGTGTTTTTTATTGAACTACTGGCTTCTCTGGAATCACGTATTGCGCGTGAAGGTACGCCACTGAGACTGTCGTTGAAACCAAGCAAACACGATGTAAAACGTGCCCGCGCACTGCATCGGGAACGAGAAGGTAAGTATCAAATGAACTCCGAAGGAAAGTTTCCGTATCCTGAGCGTCATTCGATCATCGACACGGACATTCACACACCGGAGGAGGCCGCTAAGATGATCGTCGAGAGATTTGGGCTTACGCAAACAAAGAAGGGTTCCGCCTAAATCACGGTCGGTCGGCAGATCCGACAATTCTTCATCTTCGTGAGAGACTTCCCACACGCGACGAGGATTCTACTTCGCGAGAAAATCCGCCACCAGCTTCGCCGTCTCCGCCGGCTTCTCCACATGGGCGCTGTGCCCAGCGCCGGCGATCACTTTCAAGTCACCGCTGTTGGCAATCAGCTTGGCGTAGGTCTCGCCGTGGGAGCGCGGCACGAAGCCGTCTTTTTCGCCCCAGATGACCAGCGCAGGCGAGGTGATGCGATGCAGGCGGTTTCTGAGCGGGCGATTGTAAAAATACGGCGGCTTGAAGCCGATGCGCGAACTCAGTCTCAACATTTGATAGCGGCGCACTTCGTCTTCCAGTTCGCCCTTGCCGTCGGGGAACATTTCTAGCGCATCGGCTTGGCTGGCGCTGAAGAATAGCATTTCGCGCAGCGTCGCATAGCGTTCGCCGAATTCCGGTTGGGCGTGCATGAAGATGTCGGCGATCAGCGCGCCTTCGACGAACAGGCCCGACGCGCCGATCAGCACTAGCTTGCGGATTTTTTCCGGATGGCGGGCGGCGAGTTCGGCGGCGATCCAGCCGCCCAGGCAGTGGCCGACCAGATCAAACTTGTCGAGCTTTAAAGCGTCGATCACTTCGAGATAGTGAAAGACCACGTCTTCGATCACGTCGATGTCTTTGTTCTCATCGCTCTGGGCGCAGCCGGGATGGGCCGGGGCGATGACGCTGGCGTTTTTTGCCAGCTGTTCGTGGAACGGCAGCCACGACTCTTTTACCGAATGCACGTCGGCGAAGCCGTGCAGGTACAAGAGCGGCGCGCCGCTGCCGTTTTCCAGGAGCCAAACTTTTCTGCCGTTGACGTTCAATACGCGACCGCTCATGACTGCACCGCCTGTGCCGATGGCTCGATGTTGATGCCGGGAAATTCTCTGGTGAACTGTTTTTCCGAGTCGTGACGCAAGAGCGGCGCGACTTTCTCGGCGAACAGCTTCATGTTCTTGCGCGCCAGATGGTCCTGCATGTTGCCGAATTGAAACTGGATCAACAGATTGCCGACCTTGGCGCGCTCGATCAAAGCGCGGATGCGGTTGGCGACGGTCTCGGGGCTGCCGACGATGATCGACTGTGAGGCTTCCAACTCTTCCCAGTTTTCGACGTCGCCGAGTAGCTTGCGTCCCGGCTTGTAGCCCTTCATATATTCGCGCCAGGCTGCCGCGGGGATGTACGGCACGCCGGGGCCGTAGGTGAGCTGGCGGCCTTCTTTGCGCAGGTGGCCCTTTAAACAGTTCTTCAAGAAATACCAGACGCCTTCTTCGCACTCTTCGCGCGCCTGCTGATCCGTATCGGCAACGTAAACCGACATCAAAATGCCAAACCTAAACGGGTGATACTTGTCGCCGTGATCTTCCAACACTTTGGCGAACTCTTGCTGGGCGCGATGGGTTTCGCCGCCATGGCTGCGCGATGAGAGAAAATAACAGTAGCCGCGTTTAGCGACTTCGATCATGGTCGACGGACTGCGCGAGCCGGGAATCCAGACCGGTGGAAACGGTTTCTGCAGCGGCTTGGGCCAGAGGTTCACATAGCGCAGCGGATAGTAGCGGCCTTCGTGGGTGAATGGCCCGTCGTCGGTCCAGGAGCGGACGATCAGATCAGCAGCCTCCCAAAATTTTTCCCGGGTGTTGGCCGACGGCACGTCGTAGTTGAATGTTTCCGGACCGCCGCCGGGAGCGAAGCCGGCGATCAATCTGCCGTTGCTCATCTGGTCGAGCATGGCGTATTCCTCGGCGACGCGCATGGGATTCATGTGCAGTGGGAGAAGATTTCCGAGGATGACGATTTTTCCGCGCTTGGTGCGCTGGGTCAGCGCCGAAGCGATGATGTTGGGCGACGGCATCAAGCCGTAAATATTCTGGTGATGCTCGTTCAAGACCATGCCGTCGAAGCCGAGCTCGTCGGCGAGGGCGAGCTGATCGATATACTCTTGATAGAGGCCGCGGGCCTGCTTGTTGTCCCAGAGTTTGTTGGGTGTGGTCACCCAACCGCTATGGCCCGACTTGTCGAAGTCTTTATCGAGGTAGGGATAGGCCATGAAATGCCAGCAAAACAGTTGCACAGGTTGCATCGATCACCTCATGTGAAGATTGCTAATGGCTTGGGAATTTTTTCGGACTATAGCGGCAATTGTCGGCGTAGTGCAACCGATGACGAGGGTGGGTAGTGGTTCAGATTCGCCTGAATTTGTAGGGGCTATGTGTCCGCCCGTTCGGAGGGCCGACACGCAGGTCGGCCCCTACAGTGAGATGCGATGTTAAAAACCAACTGAACCGCAACCCGATGGTGTTGGCGATCGTGGGGGCGCGTTACGCCGGCTCGCAAAAGCGTTTGGCCGAGAGTAAAATACTTTTCATCGAGGTCATCATCTTGGAATATTGGAATAGCTTTAAATTTCTTGCGCTGATTTTGCTGCTGGCGAGTTGCTCCGGCAATACCGAAATCGATTTTGCCCGCTCTCTAGAGGTGCCGCAGCCGGCGGATATCGTTCTTCGCGGCGGTAAGATCGTCACCGTTGACCGCGATTTTTCCATCAAGCAGGCGTTGGCAATCAAAGCCGGACGGATCATCGCCGTTGGCAGCGACCGCGAGATGCGCGTGCACACCGGACGGCGAACGAAGGTGATCGAGCTGCGCGGCCGCACGGTGATCCCGGGATTGATCGATTCGCATATTCACGCCACCGTCGCCGGCTTGAGTTGGGACGCCGAGTTGCATTGGGAGCAGACTCGCTCGCTGGCCGAAGGATTGCAGTCGATCGCCGGCGCGGCGAAAAAACAGCCGGCCGGAAGTTGGATCGTCGTCGCCGGCGGTTGGGTGCCGACGCAGTTTGCCGAGCGCCGTTTTCCAAGCCGGGCGCAATTGGACGCCATGGCGCCGAACCATCCGGTTTATGTGCAATACCTGCGTCAAGGCGCGTTGCTCAACAGCGCGGCGCTCAAGGCCGCCGGCATTGAGAGTAAAGCCGCCGATCCGCCGGGCGGTAAATTCGAACGCGATCCGAGCGGCGAGTTGACCGGCTGGCTCCAAGGCGTCGGCGGATGGCAATACGCCTACCAAAAAATTCCCCGGCTGAGTCTCGACCGCATGCGCCAGAGCCTAATTAACTGTTTTCGCGAACTCAACCGTTTGGGACTGACTTCCATCGGCGATTTCCACACGACCGGAGTGACGTTCGCGCACCGGCGCATTCTTGCCGACATGATGCGGACTGGGGAATTGACGCTGCGCTTGCACTATTTCATCGCGCCCACTGATAACAGCGGCGACGAACTCGATCAATTGAAATTGGCGGCGGCGGAAGTGCAACAGTTGGGGGCGAGCGAACAGTTTCGCTTCGCCGGCTTCGGCGAAACTTTAAGCCGCGGTATCGTCGACGGCGACGTATTGGCTGATCCCAAAGGGATCACGATTACGGCGGAGGCGAAAGAAAAATTTCGCCGCATGCTGCGATTCTTCGTCGCCGGCGGCTACAACTTTCATCTGCACACGACCCAAGATCGCACCGCGCGCCAACTCTTGGACGTGATCGAATCGGTTCATGGCGCGACGCCTTTTACGCGCCAGCGCATCGCCTTCGCCCATCTCGAAGACGCCAGCGTCGAAACCATCGCGCGCATCAAAGCTCTCGGCGCCGGCGTCGCGGTGCAGAACCGCATGGCGCTCACCGGCGAGCGCAACGTCGAACTATGGGGCGCGGCCAAAGCGAGTAACGCGCCGCCGTTGCGGGCGCTGATCGATGCCGGTATTCCCCTCGGCGCTGGCACCGACGCCTTTCGCTCGGCGAATTATGCGCCGATGCTTTCGCTGTGGTGGTTGGTGACGGGTAAGACCGTGGCCGGTTCGTTGATCCGCGACAAGAGCCAAAACGTCACCCGCGAGGAAGCATTGCGCATGTACACCATCGGCAGCGCGTGGTTCATTGGCGAAGAGCGGCGCCGCGGTTCCCTCGAAGTCGACAAGGTCGCCGATTTAGCGGTGCTCAACGCCGACTATCTCACGGTGCCGGAAGATCAGATTCGCTCGTTGGAGTCATTGCTGACGATTGTCGGCGGGCATATCGTTTACGCGGCGAAGCCGTTTTCGCCGTGAGCGGCGAGAGGTAATCGATTGGCATCACCGCGCAAAGGATCCCCCCTCCTCTGTCCTCCCCCGCGACGCGGGGGAGGACAGAGGAGGGGGATTAACTGCAAAGAACGCAGAGAACGCAAAGAAAGAATTGGACTTGTAGGGGCAACCCCCCGTGGTTGCCCGTACGAGGGAGGCGGGATGGTTCGGTTACGCATAGCGATCTTAGTGGCGATTCTGCAATTGTTCATTAGCAATGCCAGTGCGGCTGACAAATTTTTTATCAGCATTCCCGGACCGACGTTGAGTTACGCGCATCTTTATTACGGCCAAGAGCGCGGCTTCTTTGCCCAAGAGGGGTTGGACTTACAAGTGTTGGTGGTGCGCGGCGTGATTGGGTTGAGTAGTTTGATGTCCGGCGAGATCGACGTCACGTGCCATGCCGGCAGCGGTTTGGCGGCGGTGCTGCGCGGTCTGCCGATTAAAATTATCAACGTCACCCACGACCGGCCGGTGCATGAGCTGATTGTCGCGCCGACGATCAACTCTCCTGGCGAACTTAAAGGTAAAGCGATCGCCGTCGGTTCTTTAGAAGGAACCGCCGCGGTGATCATCCGCAAAATTCTCCAAGCCAAGGGATTGGACGCGCAAAAAGATGTGACCCTGTTGAGCATGGATTCGCCGGCGCGCTTGCAGTCGCTCTTGAGCGGCCGGGTGATGGCCGGCATGGTCACGCCGCCCACCACTTATTTAGCGGTGGATCGCGGCTTTCGTGTCATGGCGCGGGGCCGAGACTATTTGCGCTATCTGCAAACCGGCGTCGTCGCCACCGACACCGCGATCAAACAGAAGCGCGCCAACATCGTGCGCTTTTTGCGCGGCTGGAACCGCTCGCTCAAGTTCTACCAGGAAAATCCCGAATCGATGATTCCCTATATTCAAAAGAAACTGGCGGTCAGCGATGCCAAAATGGCCCGGCGCATGTACGATGAGGACCACGAAATTATTTCCCTCAGCGGGATTTTGAATAACGATGCCGCGCGTGAGATTCTCGACACGGCGCGGGAAGCGCTGCGCATCAAAGAGGTTGTCGCGCCGGAAAAGGCTTTCGATTTTTCCTTGGCGGCGGAGGCGGGGAGGTAAGTTATCAGTGGGCAGTTGTCAGTTTTCAGTGACAGAAGGATTTCGATTTCACTGTTTGCCTTTCACCGCGGCGCGCAGAAAGCTGTAATCGACCACGTCGGACTGCGTTACCAGCTTGGTGATCTTCGATAAAGTTTTAGCTTCATCGATGGCGGCATTGAGCGAGGCGTCGTCGACGAAGCCGTCTTGGGCCAGGGCGTCGACCAAGTATTTATAAGCTTCTTCCATCACTTCCTTCGAGTAGCCATATTTTCTCTGGGCAAATGAAATGAAGCCGGCTCGTTCGGTTTTCAATGTCCGCGTGGAGCGCAGGAAGGCGCGCACCATGCGCTGGACTTGGCCGGGATTTTTGTGAATTTTTTCCAGGCTGGTGGCCAGACCGGTAAGCGGACGCTGGAGTATTTTCCCGGCGTAGACCAATTCATGATAGCCGTCTTTTTTCAGTTGGATGTTGAGCGGTACCGGCATATGGGTCGCCTGTACCGTGCCGGCCATGAGCGCGGCGTGGCGCAGGGTGTCCGGTCCGAGGGTGATGATGGTCACATCTTTTTCCGGATCGAGACCGAGGGAGCGCAGGCCGACGCGGGCTGCGAGATCGCCGGTGGCGCCAAACGAACTGACGCCGACGCGTTTGCCGCGTAGCGCCGCGGCGTTGGGAATCTCCGGGCGCGACATCAACGCGTGCAGCACCCGCGCGAAATCAAAACTAAGGTTGCGCACCGGCAAACCGAGCAGGGCGCCGCGAATGATCGTGCCGGTGCTGTAGCTGTAGTCGATATCGCCCGAGAGCAACGCCTTGATGCCGAGATCGGCGCGCAACGAAACGTAGACCAGATCGATGCCTTCGTCGCGGTAAAAACCGCGCTCGATGCCGTACAGCAAAGGCCCGATGGAAAGCGCGGCGCGCGCCGAGTGGCCGACGATGACTTTTTCTTGGGCGCTGGCCACGCTGCTCAAACTCAGGAAGAATGAAAATAAAATTAACTGCATAAACCGTCGGGGCCAGAAGGTCGGCACAGAAATTCTTTTGCAACCATCCGGCTTCCCCCTTTGAAAAAGGGGGAGCGAGGGGGATTTGCTCCTGTACTCAGCTTGAAATCCCCCCTCGCCCGCCTTGTTTAAAGGGGGCAATTGCCGAGGCGGATTTTTCACTTGTTTGAATGAACTGGGGAAAGCAAAAGTATTTTTCGTCATTGCGAATTCCTTGGACCACCTGTGTAACAAGTCCACCGCAAGCTTGCAAAGCATAGGGCAAACTCCTATTTCTGAGTGGGTCGGAGGAGATGCGATGGGTTATAAAGATGTCAGAGAGTGGATCGAGCAAGTTCAGCAGATGGGCGAACTCAAAGTGGTCGAAGGGGCTGATTGGAATTTAGAAATCGGCGCCTTGTCGGTGCTCGCTTCGAAGCATAAAGAGAATAGCCCGGCATTGCTTTTCGACAAGATCAAAGACTACCCGGCGGGCTACCGCATTCTTGTCGGCTTCTTCGAGAGTTTGAAGCGCTCCGCTCTCACCACCAATCTACCGTTGGACATCGACCGCGAAGGATTTATCAAAGCTTGGCGCGAGCGCTTAGCCAAGCCTGAGTCGATTCCCCCCGTGACGGTTTCTTCTGGGCCGATCTTGGAAAATGTTTTTTCCGGCGACGATATCGATCTATTTAAATTCCCCGTGCCGCGCTGGCATGAACGCGACGGCGGCCGCTACATCGGCACCGGCCACGTGGTCATTACGCGCGACCCGGAAGAAGATTGGGTGAACGTCGGCTGCTACCGCGTCATGGTACACGATCGTAACACCATGGGTATGAACATCTCGCCGGGAAAACACGGCCGGCTGCATCGGCAAAAATATTTCGACAAAGGAAAACCCTGCCCTGTGGTGTGTTGTTTCGGCGTCGATCCGCTGCTGCACATGATCGCGACCCGGCCTGAGCCCTACGGCCGCAGTGAATTCGACGCAGTGGGCGGACTCAAGGGCGAGGCGGTGGAAGTTATTCGCGGCGAAGTCACCGGCTTGCCGATTCCCGCCTACGCCGAGATCGCCATCGAAGGCGAGTTTTTGCCGGATCAAGGGAGAGAGGAAGGGCCCTTTAGCGAGTGGACCGGCTATTACGCCAGCGGCGAAAAGATGGAGCCGTTGGTAAAAGTGCACCGGCTCTATCATCGCAACGATCCGATCATCACCGCGTCGCCGGAATATCGGCCGACGGCGCGCGCCGAGCATTGTTATGAATTGTTACGCGCGGCTTACATTCGCGATCAGGTGGAAAAGGCCGGCGTGCCGGACGTCACCGCGGTGGCAAGTTATTTTCGCCGCTTCATGACCGTGTTGGCGATTCGCCAGCGCTATCCCGGCCACTCGCGCCAAGCGGGAATGATCGCCAGCCAATGCCAGGGCGCGGCCTACTTGGGGCGCTACGTCATCGTCGTCGACGACGATATCGATGTTTACGATATCGACGATGTGCTGTGGGCGATGTGCAGCCGCTCCGATCCGGTGGATTCCGCGGAAATTATCCGGCGCTGTTGGAGCGGGCCTCTCGATCCGATTATTCCGCGCGAGCTCAAAGGCTTGAGCTCGCGCATGATCATCGACGCCTGCCGGCCCTTCGAATGGCGCGACAAGTTTCCACCCGCCGCCCAAATCAGTCCAGCGCGCCAACAGGCGGTGATGGAAAAGTGGCGCAAAGAATTGTTTAGTTAGTGTCGAGCGTTTGGTGGCGGCGTGCGTCTAATCGCCAAGGGGAGGATCGCCAATGAGACCGAGAGTCCTAGCATTTCAAATGGCCGGAGTTTTCTTGTTGGTTTCGCTGGCGTCCTTCGCCGCGGAAAAAACTCCGGCTACGACCCCGGCCAAAGCGCCGGCCACGGCGGCGATGCAAAACAGCCAGCCGAAGAAATCTAAGAGCGGCAAGACGCCCAAGGCGCTCAAGTACCGCGGCGATATTTCCGCCATTGACGCAGCCAGCGGCGCAGTTTCAGTTAAGGGGCTGGCCGGTGAAAAACAATTTATGACCCAGGATGCGGCCAAGGATGCGGTGGAACGATTGTCGGTCGGCGATAACGTCCGGGTGATTTACTCGGATAAAGAAGGCAAGCTGCTCGCCACTTCCGTGCGCAGACTTAAAGTCAAGCAAACAAAAGCTTCATCCTCCACGCCGACGAAAGCCGCCGACAGTAAAACCACGGCGCCACAGAAGAACAGCCAGGCAGCTGGAAAATAATCACTGGCAGCCGATCCGCCATTACTTGCCGCGGGGAAATAACATCCGATCGTTCGTCACTGGTGGCGTTTCGCTTTCAACTCTCGGCGCATTTGTTCGACCGGCTTGAGCTGCATCAAGCGCTTGATGGCGATGCCGGCGATGCCGCTAAAATCGATACTACCATTGACCAGCGCCGCGATGCCGGCCGGTCCGCCCATGGCGATGACTTCGTTGTCGAGGTTCTCATCGCGAAATAATCCCCGCTCCTCGGCGCCGTAGAGCGACAAGTAATGAATCGTCGCCGACGGAAAGGTGGTGCGAAATTTTTTCGCTACCGCTGACTAATTGAAAAAAATTGAAGCAACTAAAGTCTTCGGCAACCGCTTAGCCGATTGAGACTGGGTAAAAATTGGCGAGGCCAGACTCTTGCGAGTCTGGCCTCGTGCCACTGAGTGTGACGGGTACTCAGTGGCTACCGCTATCCCGTGGGAGCTGTGCTGAAGGAGGCAGCGCGGGATGCGGCAAGCTAATTCATTTTACTGTTGCTGGCTGGCTGAAACCATTTCGATTGTCGCCGACGGCGTTGCAAGTAAGTGTCCTTGGGCCATTCCCACGTGCGGCCTGGAAGATTGTCACCGAAGTAGGGTGCGCCGTTAACTTTGCTCTGTGAGAACACCATCTGCCAAAAGCTCTGTCCGCCAAGTTCAGAATTTGTTTGTTCCATTTTCGTCGCTCCTTCTTTGATAATCTTTATGCGAATTAGGCTTCCCAAAATCATGGCCGTCTCCTGATGATGAATTTTGTTCTCCGTCCTAACTAATCTTGCTGCTTGTTTCGTCACGTCGTTGGTTTCTAGTAAAAGCAGGAGCCGTGCCGAAGTCGAGAACTTACCGAATCTCGTAGTCTGTCCTGAAATGTCGTCATGTTGGGCTTAAGCGGCACCGGCAGTTGAGTCCGGCATGGCGCGGCGGCCAGGCTTTCGGTCATCGGTGCCGGAAGCGCGCCGGCGCGATGTCATGGCAATGGAAGACCTGACGGGAAATGACGCATGTGGCCGTTTGTCCTCGCATCGTTGGGCCGCGCTAAATCGCCGATTCGAGCCGGCTTGAAGATCGACTCGGTAGTTTTGGGAAGTTTGGCGAAGCCGGTTCAGAGCGGATGCCCGTTGCGGGGTTGCGGCACGGGGGGCGTGTTTGTGGCTCGTGATCGTGGTCGTAATCTGGGCGAACACGAGCCAGGAACGCGATCATGCATTTTGCGCGAACTTTTTACCTGTCGTGGAACTTGGCGGTATCGCCGCCGCTGGAATAAACCGATTATTTTTTCTCGCGGAAAACTTCGTCGGTGAGTGAGTAATCCATCACTTGCGCAGCGGGCACGGGCGTGGGTATCAGTTTGGACGCATAGGCTTGATCGTAAATTTCTTGCAAATCCTTGATCGGTATCTTGCCGTCGGTGGTGAAACCGTTGAGCCAAGACTTGTATGACTCTTCGGCGACCTTGGTGGAGATTTTCCATTTATTGGCGATATAGTTCACCATCCAGGTTTTTTCCCGCCGGTTAAAATCCATCGCCTCGAAGGTGGCGCGAATCACCGCTTTGACGCCGGCTGGGTCTTTTTTCAGTTTCGCTTCATGGGTAGCGATGCCGCCGGAGGCGGAACGTAGGTTGAATTCCGGTCCCGAGGCGATATCGCGATAGCCTTTCTGTGTCATGACGACGTTGTGTGGAAGCGACAGCACGGCGGCGGCGACGCTGCCTTGGCTGAGCGCCTGCACGCTGTTCGATACCGAGCCGGTTTGAATGTAGGTGACCAGATCGGGATTGACGCCTTTACGTTTGATCAAGTCGCGGGCGACGATGTCTTGCAGCGTCGCTAAGCGATCGACCGCCACTGTTTTGCCGACAAGATCTTCAGCGCGGCGAATCTCCGGATTGCCGATCAACCAGAACAGCGTGCGGTCGTGGGTGACCATGATGCCTTTGAATGGCAAGCCGCGCGCGGCGCCGACCAGCGGCCCAGTGATACCGGTGAGATAATCGATTTCGCCGGTGACCAATGCCGAGGTTTGCACCGCGCCGGCGAGCTGTATCAGGTCGACGTCGAGTCCATGCTTTTTGAAAATGCCGGCATCTTTGGCGACGAAGAAAGTAAGAAACGTGATGCTAAACGCGGGATAGCCCATGCGAACTTTTTTTAGTTCCTGGGATCTGACGGATCCGACGGATATTAGCGTTAGGACGAATAAAATAAGCGCGCGGGTTGTGAGCTTGCCGTAATGGGTTGCGTTAGTATTCATGGTTCCTCTCAACGATAAAGCCGGTCGATGAAGCCTTCCTTGGCCAACTTGTCGACGATGCTGTTGTCGATCACTTTCAGTGTGAGTGCGTCCGCGTCGACGCCTTTCACGGGTTCGAACTCCAACGTGGTGGCGACGTTGCGCGGGTCGACGCGGGGGATTTTCTCGATGTAGCGGATGACGAGGTTGTAGGTTTCTTCCAAGAATGCCGGGTCGCTGCGTTTGAAATATTTTTGCAGCACCTTGACAGTGCCGTCCTTGTCGTGGTGCATCAGCGCCACCGCTTCGATGTAGGCACGCATGGCACGCTCGACGGTGTCGGGATTCTTGCGCAAGAAGTCTTGGGTGACCGCCATGACATTCATGGAGAACGGGATGTCGAGGTCGGCGGCGTTCAACAGCGCCCGCGCTGGCGCGCGCGGCTTGACCGCAGTTACCATGCCGGCCAGCTGTTTCTGTTCGAAGGCGGCTTGCACTTCCGGGGCGCCGCCGAGGGGGCGCTGGGTGACGGTTTTTTCCATGCCGAGTTTGCGCAGAATCAGCGTCGTTACAACGTGCGCGGTGGAATTGAATCGGGTGATGCCCAGGGATTGTCCTTTGAGTTGATCGGCGCGGCTGATGTCCGGCTGGACGTAGAGCGTCATCGGCGGTTTGTTAGTCATGGCGCCGATGGCGAGCACGGGCGCGCCGCGGGCGGCGGCAAGCACGACGCCGCTCATGCCCGGCGCACTCAATTCCAAGCTGCCGCCGAGCAAAGCTTGAATATTCGTTCCACTGGAAGCGATGTAGACCAGTTGGACGTCGAGACCGTATTTTTTGAACATGCCGGTCTCGTGGGCCATCCAGACGCTGGCAACGGTGGGGCTGATGGCGGAGTAGGAAAGGCGCAAAGGCGCCGCGCCCACATCGCTTCGTAGTAACCCACAAACAATCATCGAGAGCCAAATCCGTTTCATGGCGCCGAGTGTATCTATGTCGGCGACAAAATTCGAGAGGGAGACTTCCCGCGGTTGCAACTTGGCAAGCGAGTTTTCGCGATCATAGGAAGTTTCACCGGCCCAAACTCGCGGCGCCGAGCTTTTGCTATGGCATGCCGGTTGCGCTATCTATACAAAAACGACGCTGTGGTATCGGCAGGATAGTTGACTCGTTTGGCTGTTAAAATCATTGGAGGCATCATGAAAGCAAAAATTCTGAGCTTGATAATTGGGCTCTTATTGTGCGGCGCGACGCAAGTAATTGCACAAAAGTATCCCGACAAAGTGATCACGATAGTCGTGCCGTTCGCCGCCGGCGGGCCGACCGACACGGTGGCGCGTTTGATGGCTGTGCCGATGTCCAAGATGCTTGGCCAACAGCTCATCGTTGAGAACACGCTCGGTGCCGGCGGCACTATCGGCGCCAACCGGGTGGCTAAGGCCGCGCCTGACGGCTATACCTTGCTGCTGCACCATATCGGCATGTCTACCGCGCCGGGGCTATATCGCAAGCTTCCCTATAACCCAATGACCGACTTTGAGCATATTGGATTGATCAACGAAGTGCCCATGACTTTCGTTGCGAAGAAAGATTTTCCCGCCAATGATCTGAAGGAGCTGATTGCCTACGTCAAAGCCAACAAGGAAAAGATCAATCTGGCCAACGCTGGCATCGGCGCGGCTTCCCACCTATGCGGCATGTTGTTCATGAGCGCGATCAATACCGATCTGACCACGGTGCCCTACAACGGCACGGCGCCGGCGATGAACGATCTGCTGGGCGGCCAAGTCGATTTGATGTGCGATCAAACCACCAATACCACGAGCCAGATCAGGGCCGAGAAGATCAAAGTCTATGGTGTGACCACCAAGAAGCGCTTAGCTTCTTTGCCCAATGTGCCGACCATGGATGAAGCGGGCATGAAAGGCTTCGAAGTTTCGGTATGGCATGGACTTTACGCCCCCAAGGCGACGCCCAAGCCGGTGGTCGATGCTTTGGTCAAGGCGCTGCAGTTCGCCCTCAAAGACAGCGTAGTCAAGGAACGTTTCGCCGACCTGGGCACGGAACCGGTGGCCGAGAACCGGGCGACACCGGCGGCGCTGCACGACCACCTCAAGGCCGAGATCGACAAATGGACGCCGATCATCAAAAAGGCCGGTGCGTTCGCGGATTGAGTTGTGGGGTCTCAATAGAATTAGAAAAAAGGTCGGGCTCTACCCGGCCTTTTTTTTGGAATAGCTAATTTCTTGGGAACTGATGTAGATGGTGAGGCAAGTTAGGAATTCAATCGTCGGTGAAAGGTTGTAGGGGTCGCGATGGGAATTCGAAGCAACAAAGATTTGTTGGCCGGGTTGATCTATATTTTTTTCGGTGTGGCGGCGATCTTGATCGCTCGGGATTACAACATGGGGACGGTGTTTAAAATGGGGCCGGCGTATTTTCCGACGGTGCTGAGCGTGTTCTTGATCGTGGTCGGCGCGATCTCGGTGATCCGCGCTTTCATTGTTCAAGGTACGCCGATCGGCGTGATTTCACTTAAAGGTCTAGGGTTGGTGACCGCGTCGATCGTGGTTTTTGGACTGGTCGTGCGCGGCGCGGGATTGGCGATCGCGTTGCCGCTGCTGCTTTTCATCAGCGCCGCCGGCAGCTCCAGGTTTCGCTGGCAGACGATGGCGATGATCGCCGTCGGCTTGACGGTTTTTTGCGTGCTCGTGTTCGTCAAAGGACTGGGTATACCGCTGCCGATCGTCGGTCCGTGGTTTGCCGGTTGAACGACGGGAGGATGGAGTGGAGCTGTTAAGTCATCTGTGGTTAGGGCTGCAAACTTCCGCCAGTCTTGCCAATCTTTTTTACTGCTTCGTCGGCGTGTTTCTCGGTACCGCGATCGGCGTCTTGCCCGGACTCGGTCCGACGGCGACCATTGCGATGCTTTTGCCGGTGACTTTCGTTCTGCCCCCGGTCTCGGCGCTGATCATGCTCGCCGGGATTTATTACGGTTCGCAGTACGGCGGCTCGACGACTTCGATCCTGGTGAATTTACCCGGCGAAGCGGCGTCCGTCGTCACGACTCTCGACGGCTACCAGATGGCGAAGCAAGGGCGGGCGGGCGCGGCGTTGGCCGCTTCGGCGATCGGTTCGTTTTTTGCCGGCACCGTGGCGACATTGTTAATCGCCGCTTTCGGACCACCGCTTGCTGCCGCGGCGCTTCAGTTCGGACCGGCGGATTATTTTTCGCTAATGGTTATGGGATTGTCGGCGTCGATCGTGTTGGCGCAAGGATCGTTGTTGCACGCCATCGGCATGGTCTTGCTCGGACTGCTCTTGGGTCTGGTCGGTTCCGACGTTAATTCCGGCACCCAACGCTTCACTTTCGGTATTTTTGAGCTTGCCGACGGTATCGGTTTCGTCACGGTCGCCATGGGCATGTTCGGCTTGGGTGAAATCATCCGCAATCTGGAAGACGAAGAAGACCGTTCGGCGGCGATCGCTAAGATCACCAGCCTGTGGCCGACTAAAGAAGATTGGCGGCGTATGACGCCGTCAATCTTACGCGGCACTGCGATCGGTTCGATCCTCGGCATCTTACCCGGCAGCGGTTCTATTCTCGGATCGTTCGCGGCCTATTCGATTGAAAAGAAAGTTTCGAAATACCGTCACGAATTTGGCAAGGGCGCCATCGAAGGCGTGGCCGCGCCGGAGTCGGCCAACAACGCCGGCGCGCAGACTTCATTCATTCCAATGCTGACGCTGGGGATTCCTTCCAATCCGGTGAGCGCGCTGATGGTCGGCGCGATGATCATTCATGGCATTCAGCCCGGTCCCTCGGTGATCACCGAACAGCCAGCGCTTTTTTGGGGCTTGATCGTCTCGATGTGGATCGGCAACTTGATGTTGCTGGTGCTCAACTTGCCGCTCATCGGCATGTGGGTGAAGATGATTACGATTCCCTATCAACTGCTCTATCCGGGGATTTTAGTTTTCTGCGCCATCGGCGTGTTCAGTCTCAAGAACGCTACTTTCGACATTCATCTGATGGCGATGTTCGGCGCGCTGGGATATTTATTTTCCAAGCTCGGTTGCGAGCCGGCGCCGATGCTGTTGGCGTTTATCCTCGGGCCGTTGATGGAAGAGTATCTGCGCCGCGCGATGCTGCTTTCGCGGGGCAATCCCTGGGTCTTCGTGCAGCGGCCGATCAGCGCGACGCTGCTCGCGCTGGCTGTGCTGGCGATGCTCTCGGTGCTGCTGCCGTCGTTTAGCAAGACTCGGGAAGTGCTGAAAGAGTAATCCACAAATTTTCTATTGCTTTCGGACCCTCACCCTCGCCCTCTCCCGCTTCGCGGGCGAGGGTAAATCTAATTACAGCGCGGGGCGATAAAAGTTTAGCGCGTTGCCGCCCAATACCGCTTCTTTGTCTTCCTGCGTGAGATCGTTTCGTTGAAGCAGCTCATCGATCTCGTGGCGGCATTTTACTGCGTCGAAGACTTCGTGGGGGAAATCGCTGCCGAATAGAAACGACTGCCGGCCGCCTTTGGCCACCGCGGTGTTCAAACCGTCGTCGTCGCAATCGAAGCCGACGAAAATTCTTCCCGCGCTTAGCTGCTGCTTGAAATAGTCGCTGGCTTTCTCGCCTTCCTTTGGGCCGCCGAGCCGGTTGCCATTCACATCCATCTGCACATGGCCTTCGTGATAGGAGCGGTCCAAGCGGTCCATCATGAACGGCACCCAAGTGGCGCCGCCTTCGAGAAAGCCGACCCGCAATTTGGGAAATTTGTCGAACACGCCATGGCCGATCATGGCCGAGGCTTGGATCATCAAGCTAAACGGATGGCCGAGTGCATGCACGGGATAGTAAGTGGTGAAGGCATCCATGCCCATGTGATGGAGCGCGCCGACGTGGACGGCGAGGCAGCAGCCAAGTTTCTCCGCTTCTTCGTAAAGCGGCCAGTAGAACTTATTGCCGAAGTGCCCTTGGATCGCCTCGCCGTTGCTTGGCAGCATGCCGCCCAACACGCCGAGCTCTTTGACCGCGCGGCGCAGTTCGACGATCGCCGCATCGATATCTTGAAACGGGATCAGTGCGACGCCTTTGAGCCGCGAGTTTTTCTTGAGAAACTTTTCGTGCAGCCAAGTATTATAAGCACGGCAGGCGATCACCGCCCAGTCGGGCGACATAATTCTACCGACGGCGAGACCGGCGGTGGGGTAGAGTACGGTCCAGCTAATTCCAGTTTTTTCAAGAAACTCAGTCCATGCCGCGGCGTCGGGGTTGCCGGTGGCGCGGCGGTTTTGTTTCAAGTAGCGAAAATGCAGATGATCGAACTCGGGAAACAGTTTCGCCATCTGATTGCCCTTGGGCATGTACTGGGCGATCTCGTCGCCGCAAATATGGTCGTTGATATGGCCGTCGGCGTCGATGATTTGCATGGAATCAGCTCCTGGTAAAAATTGCTTGAAGTTAAATCTATTCCGTTTGCCCGATACTTTGCAATCTTTTCCCGGCTTCTGCTATGGTCGTGTGGTTGGCGCGGCTGCGGAACCAATTCAACAATGGCAGAGTTTAATGGCTTGTTTAGAAAATAAGGGGGAGCAGACAGTGGACTGGATATTTCAAACCCACGATACCTTCGCATTTCTGTTTTTACGATTTGGCTTGGCGGTGACATTTTTTATGCACGGGACGCAGCATGCGTTCGGTTGGCATGGCGGTAAGGGCGCGAAGTCGCAGGTGACCAACTGGCGCGATAAATACGGCATACCCTTGCCCATGGGCGTCTTAGCGATCGTCATCGAGCTGTCGACGATAGTGTGCATGGCGATGGGATTTTTCGTCCGTCCGGTGGCGTTGGGCCTAGCGATATTTATGGCGTTCGCGACGTTTTTGGGCCACTGGGAACATGGCTTCTTTCTGTCCACGGGAGCGGGAAAAGGAAGCGGCATCGAGTACACCATGGCTTTGATGCTCATGGCCTTGACGATAACCATCGGCGGTGCCGGGGCGTTTTCCATCGATGGGTTGCTGAGCCGGTGAGTTTCATGGGTGGCGCTGCTTAGCTTCGTGCGTTGATAAGATCGATAGGCTTCGGTTTTAGTGCCCTAATACCGCGGTAAGACTTTCCATATGGCCGCCGATGGGATAACTGAGCTTGGCCGCTTCGAGCGTTGTCGCAATTGCGGCGCCGAACTCGCTCCCGGTAAAGAGCAATGTCCGGCGTGCGGTACGCGCTCTTTGCCTTTTGGTAAAACGTCACTGTCCGCAGCAACTTCTTCCTCTCTCGGTCTCAAAATAACTCGCGGCATAATAGTTTTGCTTTTGCTGGTCGTGGCGAATCTCTATCTGCCCTACGTCACACCGTATCTTCGCTTGGTTTGGCCGATTTGGTACGCCCCGTTGGTGGGCGAGGCGATGAGTCGACTGGAGTCGGACCCGAGAGCTGTCGCCACGATGGGTGTTCCGATTCGTCATGGCTGGTTTGTGCGGGGTTTTTTGCAAAACGACGACGACGAAACTGGCGTGGCGCGATTTCGAGTTACGGTCCGCGGTTCGAAAGGCCCCGCTACGTTGGAAGCGTGGCTCGGTCGTGTGGAAGATACTTGGGTATTTTCTAAGCTGCAGTTGGCGGTGGCTGGCGGCACTTCTATCAATCTCCTCGACGCGGTGAACGATCCGCCCAGGGAAAAAGTTGCAACCGGTAGTCGAGTCTATCTCGTTCCCGTGGGACCTTTGCCCGATCTCGCCCTGAATCAACTGCCAGAATTCTACAAAGCAAACTTTGGTCTCGAAGTCGTCGTGCTAGCGCCAATTCCTATTGCATCCCAAGTGCGCGACCTCAAGCGCAAGCAGCTCATCGCCGAAGAACTTGTAACGCTTGTGCAGCGGCGCTTGCCGCACTTGGCCAAGGACACGCATAGTTTTCTGATCGCTGTCACGGCTGAAGACATGTACTTTCGCGAGCGCAATTGGAATTTTACTCCTACCTATTGGGACGGTGTGCGCGGTGGCGCCGTGTCTTCGGCGCGCTTTGTCGCGGATGGGCCAAATGAGGCACCGTCGCTGGTGCAAAGCCGAGTACGCAAAATGATTAGCCGCGTGATCGGTATGCTGCTCTATAAAATGCCACGGAGCGACGATCCCAGCAGTGTGTTATCAAATATATATTCTATGGCATTTAGCGCCGATTTGATGTCCGACAATATTGACGATTTAGGTTCGCGAGCCGTGATCGACAATTTCAAGTCCTCTCACTGGTTGCCGTCGTTGCCACCGACCATCAGCGCCGATAAGAAAGATTTCGACGCAAAAGGTGTGGACGGAAGCTATCCCTGTTTGCTCGCTAAACACGATCGCGATCCAAGTTCTAGAACGACGGCATTCACTGTGTCCGTGACGAAGTGTTTAGCCGCATCGCTTCTCATCGATACTGACGTGAACGAACTGGAGATCGACCTTCGAACAGGTTTGCTTAGGCATAGAGAGACCGATTTATTTATTCCCGGCACGCAGTCCCTCTCCGTCACCCGTTGTTATCGATTGTGGGACGACAAGGTCCGGACCTTCGGATACAACACGACGCTCGCCTGGGATATGTTTCCCAGCGGCAACCGCAATCCGTACAGCGATGTCGGGCTCAATCTTTGCGGTGGATCACGCGTTGAGTTCGACCGGATATCCGACGGGTCCGGTTATATGGACGCTTTGTTTGAGCATCGGCAGACGGCGTCGCCGTTTTTACGCGCGCGATTTGGCTGGGCCGGAAACGGTTGGAATCTCGATCGCGCCGACGGAGTCCACATGTTTTTTCCCGAGTCTTATAATGCGAAACGCGGTGTCGATGGCGCCCTGGTCGAGTTTAAGAACGCCAAGGGCGAGTCCGTCACCATCGAGCGCGACAAAGCCAGAAACTTAACGCGGCTATCCACTGTCAACGGTCAGTTCCTGAAGTTCGACCATGATTCCAGAAATCGCATGATCCGAGCTCGGGATCACGAGCAGCGAACCGTGGACTATACTTACGACATCGCCGGCCGGCTGGTGCAGGTGAAATCACCGGCGTCGACTCGCCGCTATACCTACGAAGGTACTTATTTGCTGTCGGTTCGTAATGATGGTGAGCAGCTGTTCCGTTCAAGTTATACTCGTGGGCGAATCGGCGAACTCTCGCTTCATGGAACTGAAGACTATAAATTCCGCTACGACTACGACCCGCGTGATAATTATACGGTGCTTCGGACCCATCTAACGCTTCCAGACGGTACGGTGAAGGCGTTCGATATCAAGCCGAAGTGAAGCTCGCTTCCCGGCTTTTGAAAGATGCTGCGAATCTCTTCCGTTGGACTATCAACTTGCTTGACAGCACGCGGGCTCATGTTACGCTACCGAGCCAATCGGCTTGAATAAGGATACTCTGATGAAATCCCTGCAACAGTTCTGCGTAATCCTCTCGATGTTTGCCATTCTTGGATGGTCGTCGACCGCCTACGCCCAAGCCGATTTCTACAAAGGCAAAACCATCACGGTGATCGCCGGCACGACCGCCGGCGCGTTGTCGATCGATGGGTTGTTGAGCCGGTAGGATTTACTACGACGCCACTGCGCCCAAGAAAAAAGCGCGCTTGATTTGTGAGCGTTGCCTCCAGAGGTTAGAATGATGGTGTGGATTTCGAACTTGTTTTAGAAGCGTTCGTGCGCGAGTCGGAGCGGCAGGGGGTGCGCTATGCCGCCATCGGTGGTTTTGCACTAGGAGTTTTGGGATCTCCAAGGGCTACACTGGATTTGGATTTTCTCGTACACCGAGACGATGTCACCAAAATTCACGACATCTTATCCAATCTGGGCTATCGTCGCGTCCACTATTCTGAAAACGTTTCGCAATATCATCACCACGACAATGTTTGGGGAAGCGTCGATTTCATTCATGCGTTCCGGGAAGTCTCGCTGGCGATGTTGGAGAGAGCTAAAGCTTATTCGGTTTTCAGTGCCAAGTTTACAATTCGGACTCTTGAACCGGAGGATGTCATTGGTCTGAAAGTGCAGGCCATGTCGAACGATCCACAGCGACGTGCCCAGGAAGTGAGTGATATCGAAAAATTGTGCGCGCTTTATGGCACGCGGCTGGATTGGCAACGAATCTTAGAGTTTTACCGAGTTTTTGATATTGAAGCAGATGCGCTAGATCTCAAGATACGGTTTGGCAATGTTAAGTGAAAAAGAAATACTAGAGCTGCGAGAAATGGCCGGTTCGACGGCTCTACGCGAGGAATTTCGTATTGTGCGGCGCAACTCGCAGCGGTTGGAGCAGCGGCTGACCGTCGATCAATTGCTCGCTTGGTTGAGTGCGATGGCGCGGCTGCTGCCGACACCGAAGGAACCGCGCCGATTTATCGAGTACAAGAACGTAAGATTTTAGACGAGGAGAGTTTCATGAAGTGTCATCGACAAGGTATCGCATTCTGGGTGTTGCTCAGTCTTCTTGGTTGGTCGGTATCCGCCCGCGCCCAAGCCGATTTCTACAAAGGCAAAACCATCACGGTGATCGCCGGCACGACCGCCGGCGCGCTTTACGATCAGTGGTCGCGCTTGTTGGCGCAGCATATGGGAAAACATATTCCCGGCAAGCCCGACATGATGGTGCAGAACATGCCGGGGGCGGGGCATATGATCGCGGCCAATTATGTTTACGGTAAGAGCAAGCCGGACGGTTTGACGCTGATCGGCTCGATCGTGCCGACGCTCTATTTCGATCAGTTGGTCGGCCGCAAGGAGGCGCAATTCGATTGGGCGAAGTTCGCGTGGATCGGCTCGCCGGTGCAAGGCGAATCGCAGATGTACATGCGCGCCGACACTTCCTATAAAACCATCGAAGACGTGCGCAACGCTAAGGAGCCGCCGCGCTGCGGCGCGCAGGGGACCTCGGACTCGGCTTACTATCTGCCCAAGCTGTTCGAAGAATTGCTCGGCGCCAAGTTCAATCTCGTGCAAGGTTATCCCGGCGGGCCCGAGATCGATCTAGCGGTGGAGCGCGGCGAGATTCATTGCCGTTCGTTTACCATCGAAGCGTTCTTATCGCGCGAGCCCTATCACACTTGGCGCAAGAAGGGCTTCGTGCGCAACATCATTCAGACCGGCAAGCAGCGCGATCGCAAACTGCCGGACACGCCGACCGTCTATGAGCTCATGGATAAGTATAAAACTCCGGAGGTGTCGCGCCGGCTGGCGAACGTGATGTTGGCGTCGGGCGCGTTGGGCCGGCCGATGCTCGGCTCGCCGGGGATTCCCGCCGAGCGCGTGAAAATGTTGCGCGAAGCATTTAACAGAACCATGGAAGATAAAGAATTCCTCGCCGACATCGATAAGCGCAACTTCGATCTCGACCCGGTGACCGGCGAAGAGCTGGAAAAGATCGTCCGAGAAGTCATGAACCAGCCGCCCGATGTCATCGCGCGGATGAAAAAATTGTTGGGTGAGTAGGGGCAGAGGGATTGGAGAGATGGAGTAGTGGAGTGCTGGGTTTCCGATCCCAACACTCCACTACTCCATCTCTCCATTACTCCAACTTCCCCTACCGGTATAGCCCGTCGATGTAGCCTGACTTGTCCAGCTCTTCTAGAAAACTTATGTCGATGAATTCTCTTGGGTTTGCCGTCTTCGCCACGGGGATGCGGTCGCTCACATCTTTGAAGATCGTTTTGAACGCTTCGAGATTCGGATAGGGTTTCTGTTTCACGGTTTCGCGCAGGGTCTGATAGGCGTCTTCCAGCTGCTTCTCGTCTTTAGTTTTTCGATACTTCACGAACGCGCGCTTGGTCACTTCGGGATTGGTTCTGACCAGGTGAATCGCTTCAACGTAGCTTTTCACCATGCGCCGAACCAGATCGCGATTCTTGGCGATATAACGCTGGGTGGCGACCAAGCCGGTGCCTTGGTAGAAAATATTCAACTCGGCCATGTTGAGAATAATTTTCATGCCGGCCAACTGCGGCGCGAGATGATCCGGCGGTGAGAAACTCGATGCGTCCGCCGAATTGCCCACCATGGCGATGATGCGCGCAAAAGTGTCGCCGATTTGTAAAAACGTCACGTCCTTATCGATCAAACCGAAGCGCGGCAGGATGTTGAGCACGCGCATATGCGACGCCGCCCCGAAGCGCGAGATCGCGATGCGCTTGCCCTTCAAATCTTCGGGCTTATTGATGCCGGGCCGCACGACCAAGCGGTCGTCGAGTAGTTCTTGCACGCTCACCAGCATCACCGGATCGCCGCCTTGCAAGCGGAGCGGCGACATCAGCGCGCCGGTCATCTGGCCGAACTGGATTTCCCCCGCCATCAACGACGGCGCCGAGATGTTGCCGGGCATGTAGATAATTTCTAAATCGAGATTGTTTTTCTTGAACAGCCCGCCGGTGTCGCCGAGCCAGAGTAGGCCATGCTGCGGGCCTGGCGAGGTGTAGCCGATTGTCAATCGATCCGCAGTCGCGCTTTGTCCATCGCCCGGCGTGAGAAATACCATCGCGGCGGCGCAGAGGCCGGGCCGGCAAATTAAGCGATCGAACGTATCGATGACGGTCACGTGAAACCATTGCCAAAGCTTTGCGATCATCTGGTTCCTCCTTGGGATCATTGACGATTCAGGCGAGTCACCGACCAGCGTCCCACGGCGGTGAGGAGAGCCAGCGCGGCGATCAAGAGCACGCCCAATGCCGCGCTTTGACCGGCGCTGCCGTCGTCCCACATGCGCCACATCAGCAGCGATATCACATTGCTGTCCCGGCTTGCCAACATCAGCGGCAGGGAGAAGGCGCGCAGCGCGTGAGACGCGATCCAAATCCAGCCGCTGACAAATGACGGCAAGAGCAGCGGCAAAATAATCCGCCGCAAGATCGTCAACCAGCTCGATCCGGCGACCTGGGCCGCCTCTTCAAGCTCCGGGTGAAGCTGGACCAGCGCGCCGTTCATGGTCCGGCTGCCGAACGGAATATAACTGACGGTCAGCGCCATGATCATCAGCGAAAGCGTGCCGTGAAGATTCAAGTAACCGAGCGGCGGTTGGACGAAGAGGAAAATAAACGCGATGCCGATGACCACGCCGGGCAGCGCGTGGGGGAGAAAAAGCACGGCGTCGAAGATCGCCACGCATTTGCCGCGGTTGCGCACGATGACCCAGCTAGCGGCGAGCGCCAGGAGCATGGTGAGAGTGGCCGCGCCGAAGCTGAGCCCGATAGTGTTGAGGGTCACCGTGCCGAGATCGCGGCTGCCCAGCACGGCGCGGTAATTATCCAGCCCGGCGCGCGCCAACGCCGCGAAAGAAGCATCGACGTGGTAGCGAAACAGCGAACGCCATATCAACGCAAAGAATGGCGCGCCGATGGTCAGAAGAAAAAATAGTAGATAAAGCGCCAGCGCCGGGTAACGCCATTGTCCCAGCGCTATTAAACGGGGCCGATATCCTTTGCCGGTGATGGTGGCGAAGTGACCGGCCTGGGCAGTGGCGCGCCGGTGCCAGACGACCAAAGCGATGCTCGCGAGCACCAGCAGCAAGCTCAGCGTCGCCGCTAGACCATACTCCGGCGGCGAGAACCTTTGCGTCGTAAAATAAATGTAGGTTGGGAAAACGTGGATGCCGGCGGGCATGCCGATGATGATCGGAATTTCCAACGACTCGAGATTGGTCATGAAGCTGTAAGTGGCGGCGGCCAGCAGCGCGGGGGTCAACACTGGCAGCGTCACCCACGCCAAAGTTGTCTTGAACGAAGCGCCGGCGGCGCTGGAGGCTTCTTCCAAGCTCGGATCCATCGCCCTGAAGGCGCCGACGGTCATCAGAAAAATCGTCGTGACGCCGCGTAAGCCTTCGAGAAAAATCATGCCCCACAGACTGTAGAGATTGAGCGGCCCTTCGCTCCATGCGAAGCCAAAAATCGAAAACGCCCGGCGCAGCCAAACATTGATCAAGCCGATCTGCGGCGACAACAGAAAAGTCCAAGAGATCGCGAACAGCAACCCCGGCACCGCCAGCGGCAGCAACATCAACGCCCAGGCGAGATGGCGCAACGGCATGTCGGTGCGCTCGGTCAGGATCGCGAAGGTCACGGCGATGACGAGGGAGAGCGCGGTGCTCGCGGCGGCGACGACGGCGGTATTGAAAAAAACCGTGAAGGTGGTCGGATTCGAATAAACGTCGATATAATGTTGCAGCGTGAAGGCGCCCGGTTCCCAGGGGGTTCCTTGGCGTAGGCTGAACAGCAGCAAATAGAGCAGCGGGACGACGATCAGGCCGACGAGAATCAGAGCCGCCAAGAGCGGCAGCGCGGCGGGCCGTTGGTTCATGCAGGTAGGTTTGAATTATTTCGCCGGTTATTTTTTCACGCCGGGCAGGGCCAAAATATCGCCGTATTCTTTGTTGTAGTCGTTCCAGCGCAGCGAACACTCGGCGTCGCAGACCGCGATGTATTTATTTTTCGCCAGCGGGAATTTGCGCGATTTGGTGTCCCACGGAAAACCGCGATAGGCGAAGCGCTCGAGCACGGTTTGGCCGCCGCTGGCGAGCCAGAGCGCGAACAGTTGCGTGGTCGCCGGCGTCGGCGTCCATTTGCTGACGTAGAGCCGCGAGCCGATTTCCAGCGGTATCGGATCGGGGAACGCAAATTTCAACGGCGCGCCTTGATCGATCTCGCGGTAGACGCTGTGATAGTTGATGCCGCAGGCGATGGGAAACTCTCCCGATGCCAGTTTCTGCACCATGACGTTTTGCCCCTGGGTCAGCACTGGGCTGTTGGCCGCCACGCGCTTCAACCAGCGCAGGAAATTGTCCCGCGTCTTGGCATCGTGCTGCAGCGACTGCAAGCGATTGCGCGTGTCGATCATCACTTTGCCTTTCCACGCCGGATCGGCGCAGACTTCCCAGCTCGACGGCTCTTTGCCCTTGGGAATTAGATTGGGATTCCAGGCGACGCCGCGGGCATTGCCGGTGGTGCCGAGAAAAAATCCGTTGGGATCGAGGGTGCGCGGATCGAGCTTGGGCCAACCTTTGGGCAGAAAAGGATTGATGTCTTTGTAGTTGACCGGCGGTTTGACGAAGACGCCTTCTTTTTCGTATTGAGTTTCGAACTCGCCGGCGACGTGCATGATATCGAACTCGGGATATTCGCCGCGCTTGATGCGCAACAAATAGTTGGCGAAGGGACCGACATCGCCCTCCCGCGTGTAGACGATCTCGCGAATGTAAGAAAAAGTCTTTTTGAACTCCGGCAAGACGTTGACGGTGTCGGCTTCCGGCCAATCGAGGGCGATCTTCAACCGGCCGTTGCGCTTGGCCAGTTCGTTCTTGGACATTTCGACGAGCCGGTCGAAGGGATTCTGGGCCCGCGCCGGCGGCGCCGAGAGCGCCAGGAACATCAACAGCAGGGCCGCAACGTTGAAGTTAAAATGACATTGTCTGATTTTGCCTTGGGCCATATTTCTTCCTGTTTTTTTGATTGTCGCGAATTTAATCTGAATCAAAAATTATTGCCAGCGGAAATTCATCCGGTCAAACTGGTTGAGCCGCGCCTCGATTTATGCCGCTCGAATATGATAGGAAATCGTCACTATGGCAACAAAAAATACCACTCGCTTACAGCAATTGTTGAAACGGCCCGAGCTTCTCGTCATGTCCGGCGGTTTTAGTCCGCTGCACGCGCGCATGTCGGAGATCACCGGCTACGAAGCGTTCTTCATGTCCGGTTCGCAAGTGGCGGCCTATGTCTACGGTTACCCCGACGTCGGCTTGCTCGGTTTGAACGAGATGGTCGAGTGCGTGCGGCGCATCACTAACGTCACCGATATTCCGGTCTTCGCCGACGCCGACACCGGTTACGGCAATGCGGTCAACATTTACTACACGGTGCAGGCTTATATTCGCGCCGGCGCGGCCGGGCTGCATATTGAAGATCAAGAAGCGCCGAAGAAATCCGGCACGCTGGCGGGCCGGCGTTTGATCTCCGTTGAAGAAGCGATCGGCAAATATAAGGCCGCGATGGCGGCGAAGAAAGATCTCGACGCCGACTTCGTGGTCTGCGCGCGCTGCGATTCCATCGGCTCTGAAAGTGGCAACTTCGAAGACGCGGTGAAGCGCGGCATCGCTTACGTCAAAGAAGCGGGTGTTGACTGTGTCTGGATGAATACGATGACCGAGCGCGAGCAGATCGCCGAAGCCTGCCGGCGCATCCCCGCGCCGGTGATCGCGCCGTACTACGGCCCGCGCCCGTCGCCGGACTTCGCCGAGTTTCAAAAACTCGGCGCCGCGGCGGTGTTGTATCCGAGTTTAACCACGGCCAACGGCCTGCAATCGACTTGGGAAGTGTTGCACGAGTTCAAGGAGCGCGGCCCGGTGGTGCTCGACGAATGGAACAAGAAAGCGCAAGGGAGCAAATACGGCATGGTGCCGCGCACCCAGGACCCGATTCTACCGTCGAAGAAGATTATTCAGCTCGAAGACGAATTCATTCCCAAAGAAATGCAGCGCGACTACGATAAGACTTTTGGGCATAATCGGCATTAGCGATCGTGCGCAGTAATTAAAGGGGCGACTGGCCGGTCGCCCTTCCGGCTTCGTTCACCGCCGCCGCGCGAAGCGAGGAAAGCAGAATGTGAAAGCCGACGGGGGTCATCTCTTCTCCTTCATTTTGGTCAGCGCTGCATAGGGCTCTACCGACAAAAGCGCCAACGCCGGTTCCGCCGCGATTCGGTTAAGCGCAAGCGGGTCATACTTGGTGAACGACATCACGACTGTGCCGCTCTTGGCGAAAATATGTCCGGGCCATTGGCCTTCCGGGAGCGGCAGCAAGATTTCCTGAATCCCGGTTTCTTCCCATGTCTGGTTATTCGAGCTTTTGACTCTGATCTTGGTCGGCGCGCCGAAGGCAATGTGAACAAATGAATCGGCGCGCAATGCTTCGGTCCATGTATCTGCCCTTACCGCGTATGCACTCGAATGAACTGAGCAGGAGCGGAGCAGTGCGATGATGTTCGTGACGAACTCGGCGCTTTGCGGTGCGGCGAGGTTTTTGCCGTGCCGCACGACCCGCAGACGAACGTCGGCGGCGCTGGCCAGGCCGGCGCTGAAAAGAATGCAGACGAAGATTGTCACGCTGCGATGAATGTACTTCCGGTTTGCCATTTCAGTTCGCGCAAACGTTTTTGATCGATTCTTGGTTCACGATTTGTCAGCGCTGGCCGCCGCGCAGAGCGCGTAGAGCAGATTGGAAAAACGATCGGCGCTTATCGCTGAAAGTTCGACGAGCGAAACTTCTCCTTCCGGCAATCTGCGATTCGGCGAGAGATCCTTCAATTGCGACCAGGCTTGTTGCATGGTCTGCCGCAAAAATGGCTGATCGGTGGTTTCATCGATGGCGAAGAGCGCGCGGCGGAGCGGAACCAGATTAAAAAGCTCGTTGATCTCAAAAATACAACCCGCGTTTTTCGGCGAGAAGCCGCGCAGATCCATAAGCACGGCGTCGCTATCGTCGGCCAAACGCGCCAGCGTTACCTTCCAGGTATCGTCGTGGCAGAAAAACTCCATCACGCGAAATTGGCCGTCCTTGTCCGGGTGCAAATCCATCTGATCCATGCGCAGGTCCAGTGTCTGTCCGGAGTCGATGAAGCGGCGCGCCAATTTGCCGCCGAGGAAATCGAGAAATTCGTGCGGCTCGACGGTCGAGGTCGCCAAGTCCGGGCCGGCGATCATCTGCATGCTGCCGACGGCGCGCCACGATTTGCCGAGAGCGTCGTAGGGAGTTTCGCTGCGCTTGCCAAGGGCGGAGACGCGGAGTAGCAGCAAACGCCGGCCGCTCGCTTGCGCGCGACGCGCGACTGCGAGCGCGCGAAACAAGACGGCTTCATTGAGTTTGTAGAGCGCAAAGGCGCCCACGCCGCTCAAAATCCACCAGCGGCCTTCGAAAACCAAGCCGACGGAGTTGGCGATGCCGAACAAAAGCCAGACGGCATCGATGGTAATCGATTGCGCGCTGATTTGTTTCTTTTCATAAAGCCGAAAGAGCGAGCCGATAATCAGCCAACCGAGGATGGCAAAGGCGGCGAAGCCGATCATGTGCAGGGCCATGAGCGTGCCGGTTGCGCCAAAGCCAATGGCAAAACTAAAATCGCTGATCGCTTTGAGAAGCTTTTGATTATTGCCGGTGAGAGTAACGATCAGGCTCGCGCCGGTGACGCTCAGCACCATGAAAACCAAAACCAGCGGGCCGACGGCGCGAACGCGCCGGTTCAAAAAATGACCAGCAAGAGAGTGGCCGGGGCATTGCTGCCGAGCCATAAGTAAAGCAGCCGGGCAATCGGCAGCCCAGGGTTTTTCGCTAAGAAGACGGCGGCGATGACTCCGCCGAGTAGAAAGTAAGCGATCGCTGTAGAGAGTCGGGCGCGGCGGAAAATTCCAATGGCAAGGTCGATCGCTAAAATGATCGGCCAGCCAAACACCCAGGTGAGAAATAAGAAACGGAATAGCGAAAATTCCATTTTTCCAGCAGTCAAGAACGCGCCGGCCATCGCAGCAGCGAAGACGCACCCGGCGAGCGTATGGACGAGCGCGGTCTGCCAGCGGCGCCGTATCGCGCTCCGATAGAGCACCGCAGCGCGTTTGTTCGTGTCCGCCAAATCGCGCGTGACGAAGCTGAAGCTCCGCGGCGCGTCGTGCGGCTTGTGCTCTGGCGCCGGCGGCAGATATCCCTTGAGATCAAGAAGCTCGCTCAGGTTGCGCCGCGCCATCGACTTGATGACGGCGCGGCGATAGAGGCGCAACAGAAAATACGAAGCGACGAATGCCAGAACCGCGGAGACGATCAGGATGAACGTCAGTTGACCGGTGAGAGCGGCGGTGATGGAACCGAACCGTTGACTCATATGCGAACAGGGTCCGGCTTTGCGAAGTGAAAATCAAGTGGCGGCGGCGAAACTTTCTCCCATGAGGTTGGTGTCTTGTAGTTCGATCATGAAAATTTGCATTTATGATGGCTACTTCAGAAATATCTTGTGATGCTCCTGGAAACTCTTCTTAAGGAACCTCTGAACAACTGCCCTGGAAGCAGGGCAGCGGAGGATAGATCGTTTTTTTCGTAATGAGTTACAGTTTTTTGCGAAGTTATATCAGATTACATTTTGCTCTCGTGGTTAATAGGGTCCTTAGTTTTGCCTCGATTTGCCCCCGTTGACCGTTGTACGAAGCGCTCGTATTACGGATAAGCTACGCCAACAAAGCTCGGCGCACTCGATACAGATT